>CAMOQM010000052.1 GCA_946622925.1 uncultured Caryophanales bacterium
ACCGCTACGGCGATGGCCCCATAACCCACATATTGGTTGATTTCGAAAACCCTTAGGACCACTAGGGTCAATAAAGCGGCTATGCCAATGCCAATTCCAGCGATAAAGAGGGTTAAAAATGATTTGGCTCTTTTTAAATCGTGCTTGCCAGAATACTTAGCTTGGTATTCCTCGAAAGTCATTTTGGGTTTGGCCGGTGTCGAATTTTCTACGACGGCCACTACTTCGTTTTTCTTACCCATGGTTATATCCCCTGTTGCTATTTTAGGTTATCACACCACTAAAAAGAGGGGTATAAGAATAAATTCGCTTTGCGAAAGCCCAACTTGCGATAAACTATAGCGGATGAAACTCTTTATCGATTCCTGCATTAGGGAAGATTCGCGCACCAACATTCTAGCCGAAGCTTTCATGGAAAAGCATCCGGGCAAGTGGAAAACCTTATCTTTGGTTGACCTTGGGCTAAAGCCTTTAAATGAGGAAAGATTAGATGCACGCATGGCCTATCTTAATAAAGGCGATTTTAATAATCCCGCTTTTGATTTAGCCAAAGAATTCGCCGAGGCCGAGGAAATCCTCATTGCTTCTCCTTATTACGATTATTCCTTCTCCGCCTTATTAAAAACCTATATAGAAAATATCTATATAATCGGCATCGTAAGCCGTTATGATGAGACGGGCCGTCCCATCGGTCTATGTAGAGCCAAAAGGTTAACCTATATAACGACTGCGGGTGGACCTTATGATCCCGCTTATAGCTATGAATATATAAGGCGCATCGCCACCGAATGTTTTGGCATTAAAGAATGCAATTTAATCTATGCGGAAAATTTAGATATTGTCGGTTATGACGCCACCGCCATAATAGAAGCGAAAAGGAAATCATTATGAACAAAGTCCGTAAGATGGTCGCCCCAATATTAGACTTTTCTATCCTCGTCATGGTGGTTATCGCTAGCATCATGCTAATTGGCAATCCCGCCGCCGGAGGGCTTGATCAATTTAAATATTTCACCGTCCAATCCAATTTATTAATGGGAACCGCGGCCACCGTGTCCTTTATTTTCGAAATCTTGCTATTAACCAATAAGATTCAACGCTTCCCATTGCCGCCAAGGATCATCGAGTTATCGGCCTCAATCGGAACCACCGTTACTTTCTTTACCGTCATTTTCTTCCTCGGTCCAACCAGGGGCTGGACTTATATGTATCTAGGCGGCAACCTCTTCATGCATATGCTCGTCCCTTTACTAGCCATGATTAGGGTTGCCGCGTTCCAGCCCCAAGGGAATATCATGAAACTGAAACATACCTTCTTTGGGATCGTCCATCTTAGCGTTTATAGCGTGGCATATCTAGTTAACTGTGCCATCCATAACGGCTATGGAACCACCCAATATGACTGGTATGGCTTTGGCGCGGGCGGACTCGGCGCTGGAATATTGTCTCTTGTCATAATGGTTGCCGTTGGCTACGTCTTCTCATTGCTTTTCTATTTCTTGCAGAATAAGTTCTGTTCCTCTCCGGAGGCCATTAAAGAATGACCCATATCCATATCGTCTTACACGAACCCGAAATTCCCCAAAATACCGGGAATATCGCTAGAACCTGTGCCGCTACCGGCTCATCTTTGCACTTAATCAAGCCCCTAGGCTTTTCCCTTAACGATAAATATATGAAAAGGGCGGGCTTAGATTATTGGGATAAACTCGATGTCCATGTTTATGAAAACTATGAGGACTTTATTTCCAAAAACCCTAACGCGGAAATCTATTATCTATCTAAGAAAGCCAACAAAATATATTCCGAGGTCGCTTATCCAGACGAAGTCTATTTGATGTTTGGAAAGGAAACCAAAGGCATTCCCGAAGCTATCCTTAAAGCCAACAAGGAAAGATGCTTGCGCATGCCAATGTTACCAGGGCTACGTTCCTTAAACCTTTCCAATACCGTGGCTATCGCCACCTATGAAGTCCTCCGCCAGAAAAACTTCGAAGGTCTATCTTCCGACGGTGGATTATTTAGCAAAGACTAACCTTTCTTTAAATAGGCAACGAAACGGGTCCGCATAAGGATTATTTTGGTAATTAGGCCAATGCCGATACCCGTAAAGAAAGCAATGAATAATAGCCACGGCAAATAACCTAATATCGGGGTGCCTAAGAATAAATAAGCCACGCCGATTTGGCCTAGGACATGGAACAAAGATCCCGTTAACGAGATCCCGATAATCGACATTTGCTTAAAGGCAAAATGAAGGATAGCCATAATAAGGAAAGACAAGAAGGTACCCGCCAAAGCCATATAACCGCCCATGGAGAAGAGCGAACCTCTTAATAATCCAACCAAGATGGCTTTTAATATCGCAACGAAGAAGCCATCCCTAATCCCATAAAGGTAAAGGACTAAAAGAATTGAGATGTTAGCTAGCCCTAGTCTCATGCCTGGCAAAAATATAGGTGGCAAGAAAGACTCTAATAAACCTAGAATCAAGGCAACCGAAAGCAAAACTCCAAGCCTAGCTATCTTCCTAGTCGATAAGGAGGAATCGCCCTTAGGAAAGATAAGAAAGGTTATAAATAAAGCGATGGCGAATAGTAGTCCGGATACTATGGCGTGGATAGTAGGATAGCTCATATATGGATCTCCTCCACCGCCTCGTCCCCTTTAATTAGGACCACCACGCCTTCATGGGCGCAGATGATAGAGTCCCCGGCCTTAGATTTATAGCCTTGACCCACGCAATATTGGTTAGGACAAGGGGAAGATGTAACGGCAATCTTCCCGCCTTTGACGTTAATGACGACTTCCCCTTCTTGGGTTATTACCTTTTGGGTTTGGTCTTCGTTTAGATTAAGGGAATAAACAACTTGGCCTTTATAAGTTACCTCGGCGCTAACCCCGCTTTCTTTTTTCCCTGAGCCAGCCACGATTAAATAAACCACAATCCCAACTAGGATTAATAAGAAGACGACGAACTCGATTATGTGGGTGCGTTTAGCGGATGAATTCTTCATTGGCGTAAACCACCTTGCCGTCTTTGCAGAAAGCGTATTTAACCCCTAATTGATTAAGCTTTTCCTTGCCTTGTTCCCCTAACACCAAAAAGGAAGTGGTAAGGCCATCTAATAGCCCGGCGTCCTCCCCTAGCATGTATAAGGCATCGTATCCCAAATTGGCGTTTCCATTCCTTGGATCGATGATATGGGAATAAGTTTTGCCATCTATTTTCACGCCCTGTTTTGAAACCGAAGAGGCGGATATTGCAAGGTTTTTGGCATAAAAGTAATGGGGTTTTGCGTCCTCTAGATAGACTTTTAGGTTGCCATCCGAGTTAGGTGTTTCCCCCACTAATATCGAGGAGGAGCCCCCATTTATTAGATATTGTTTTATGCCTTTTTCATCTAGGGTTTTCTTAAGCTTATTTAGGCATAGTCCTTTGCCAATGGAGCCTAAATCTATCTGGCCTTTGCCGGCTTTGGTAATGGTGTTGCCCGCTATGCTAACCGTGGTCGATTTAGCTTCTTCTAGCAAGGTGAGTTTGGTCGCATCGTCTAAAACTTTGCCTTGGTCTAAACTTTCTAGCCAAGCCGAAGTCAAAGCCCCTAGCGAATATGAGAAAGTATCGGGGGCAATCTCTTTTACGCGGTTAGCCAAGGAAAAAGCCTCGAGCAAGAAGGGGTCGCCTTCTACCGTCCCTTTTTCATTTAAGGTATATACCCCATTAACGCAGCTGGTCTTTTCAACATCCAAAACCTGAGAGGTCTTGCTGATATAAGAAACAATTTCGTCAACGTCTTTTTGGGAGCCTTGGTAAAGATGGATGTCCCAGGTCGTCCCATAACCATAGGCCGTCCCCGAATAATGGGTAATCCCCGGCGAACAAGAGCAAAGCCCCGCGGAGGCGAGGCTTAAGGTCAAACAAAATATGATTCTTTTATTGCTTAGGGACATGCAAGGTTCCGTCTTGGTCGGGGTGGGCGCTTAGATAAGCGATAATCGGATCGTAGTTTTTATCTTTCTTACCGGGTTTGCATTTGCTGACCATTGGTTCTTTTCCCGAAACCAAGGCTTCCGCCATCTGGTGGCAGCCAGCATAGCCGCAAGCCCCGCAATTGTAGTTAGGCAACATCTTCTCGACGTCTTTGATTCTTTCGTCTTCATGGACGTGGAAAATCACCCCGAAAATCACTAACAATACCCCAAAGAAGATTCCTAAACCCGCGAGGATGAGGGCAGCCCATAATACAGTCATTTCTTCTCCTCCTCACATAAAGCCCGGACGATGGGGCAAGATAACTCGTGGCAACCTTCGCATTTAGGACGATTTGGCTTAGGTCCTTTACGAAGGAAAACAAATAAAACAAAGGCTAGGACCCCAAGTCCGACGAGAAGAGAAATGACAATCGCCAAATATCCGCCCTGACTCATACGCCGATCCCCTGTAATCCCATAAACGCCATAGCCATGATGGAAGCGACCACCAAAGCGATGGGGATGCCCTTAAATGCCTTGGGGGTGGCGCTAGCTTCTAGACGCACCCGGATACAAGCATAAAGGAAGATAACCAAAGTAAAGCCGGCCGAAGTGCCGATGGCATTAGCCATGGCCATGCCGAAATCTAGTTTGGAAGCGATATTTTCGCTAACTACGCCTAAGACCGCGCAGTTGGTAGTGATTAATGGCAAATAGATACCTAGGCTCTGATATAAGGCCGGTAGGAACTTCTTCATGACGAGCCCTACGATCATAACTAAGCAAGCGATGACCAAGATGGCGGCGATGGTATCTAAGAATGGCACGCCAGCTGGGACCAATAAGAAGTTATATAGCGGCCAACAAATCGCGGCAGCCATGATGATGACGAAGCTAACGGCCGCGCCCATGCATAAGGAGGATTTGACTTTATTGCCAACCCCGATGAAGGAACAGATGCCATAGAACCTCGATAAAACGACGTTATTGATTAACGTGTAGGAGATAATGGCCATGATGAAGGCACCTAAATAATTCATTTGGCTACCTCCTTGCTAGTTGCAGCGGCTTTGGCGGCCGCTTCTTCTTTGGCCTTTTTGGCGGCTAGCCTAGCATCAACTTTCTTCTTGTTTTCTTTCATGTTGGTAACCGCGGCCACGATGGCTAAAACGATACCTAAGACCAAGAAACCACCGGCCGGGGAGGAGAAGAAGGACATGGACAAATCGTAGCCTGGCCCTTTGAGCATGAATAAGCGGATCTTTTCGCCGCCGTTAAGGTCGGCTAGGAAGGTAAAAGTTCCGCCGAAAGTTAGCATTCCCGAACCTAAGACTTCCCTGATTAAGGCAATCATACAAATGGCCAAGGTGTAACCGATTCCGTTACCAATGCCATCTAATAACGAATCCACGACCCCGTTTTTCGAGGCGAAGGCTTCGGCTCTGCCAAGAACGATACAGTTAACGACTAGCAACGAAACGAAGACGCCTAAAGTGCTATAAAGTTCAGGTAAGAAAGCTTCGGCTAGCATCTTAACCAAAGTAACGAAGGTAGCGATGACCACGATATAGGAAGGGGTTCTAACTTCTTCCGGAATTATCTTCCTTAAAGCGGAGATCAAAACGTTGGAACAGACTAAGACGAAGGTGAATAGCAAGCCCATGCCAAAGGCCGCTTCTAAGGTTTTGGTGACGGCTAAAGCCGGGCAAAGGCCAAGGAGGGAAACAAATAGGGGGTTCTGCTTCCAGATTGGGGCAAGGAAGGACTCTTTATGATTCGATTTGCTCATTTAGCGTCACCTCCTTTGTAATGGTTTTGGGCCGCCTTTATCATGTCGCGGCACATCGAGGCGCCGAAAGTCGCGCCACACTTAACGTTATCGACGACGCTTTCTTTGTCTTCGGCGTTCTTATAGACATCAAGATATTTCTCTTCTAAGGTAGCCGCGTAAGATTCGGTGTTCTCTAACACGACGATATTGCCTAAGCTGTAGTTCTTATTCACGCCCACTAATAAAGACACGGTTCCATAGGAATTGGTGCCACTGGTGGAATAGACACGTCCGACTTCATCACCTTGGATCTTAACCGTCCAATATTTGCCGATAGAAGCGTAGGCGTCGTCTTTGACTTCCACCGCTTCCGAGAATTCGGCGTTATCGCCATAGACCTTCCTGAGGCCATCTTGTTCCTTTTTGACTTTATTGGCAGAAATCGTATTCCGGGTTAATAAATCCCCGCCGGCGATAACTAAACCTAGCACACCACACAAAGCGGCGAGGAATCCGCCGACATAGAAAGCATGCTTCCAGGGTACTTTGATCATAAAACTACCCCCTGAAGTCCTAGACCCAATCCAATCGCGAGGACAAACACCGCGAATAAAGAGCAGGTGATGATTACTTTCTTCTTAGTGAACTTGTTGCCGGAATAGACATAATGGTCGAAAGCCGGGGCCGCTAGGTTGCATAGCAAGATAGAGAAGGCCACGCCTTCGGGCAAGGCGCCAAACAAGCGGATTATCACGGTTAAGCCCGCGCCTAATAGGCCATACATTACCCTACCAGGAGCATTGATTGGCATCGTCACGGGGTCGGTAAACATGAAGGTCGCGCCGAATAAGACACCACCGGTTAATAATTGGAATCCTAGGAAATGCCAATAGCTAACGCCCGGTAATTTAGAAACGACGATCGCTCCGGCGATAGCCATCAAAACGACATAACCGCCTAGATAAGAAACAACAACCCGCCAATCGGCTGCTCTTCTAATGATTAAATAAACTAGACCGATGAGGATAGC
>CAMOQM010000053.1 GCA_946622925.1 uncultured Caryophanales bacterium
TCATTACCGGTGATAATGGGCGGATGGACGTAAACGAAGCCTTTGCCTTGGAAGAATTCGTGGATGGCCAAGGCCAAAACGCTGCGGACGCGGTAAAGGGCCGAGAAGGTGTTGGTCCTAGGGCGGAGATAAGCGATTTCACGAAGATATTCGAAGGAGTGGCGCTTTTTCTGTAAGGGGTAATCGGGTTCGACTTGGCCCGCCACTTCGATTTTCTCGGCATGGAGTTCGAAAGGCTGTTTCATGCCTGGGGTCACGACCAATTTGCCGCTAACATAAATCGCGGCGCCGGTAAGAAGGTGGCTAACCACGTCATGATCGGGAATCTTATCGTCATAGACGACCTGGATGTTTTTAAAGCAGGTACCGTCATTAAGGGCGATGAATCCGATGGATCCGTTATCCCGGTTAGTTCTCACCCAACCGGAAAGGGTGACTTCCCCAAAGGAAGCAAGGTCTTCGCCTTTTGCGTAAGAGGCGAAAAGGGAAACGATGGTAGAGACTTGTTTTTGCATGGTTAAAGTATAGAGAGGTTTCCTTTTTAGGAAAAGGGAAAGAATCAGAATTCTTCCCAATGATCGATTTTCCAGTTGGGGTCAACGCCTAACGATAAAGGGGCGAAGACCTTCTTGTCATAAAGCTTTTCCGCGACTTTGGCGATCATCGCGGCATTATCGGTGGTGCACCATAAGGGTGGGATAATGAGTTCGATACCGGTGCCTTCGAGTTTTTCTTTCATCTGGGCCCGTAAGTAGGAATTGGCGGACACTCCGCCAGCCAAGACGATTTGCTTAACGCCATTATCCTTTGCGGCTTTTAACGACTTATCCACCACCATCTTCACGGCCACGTCTTGGAAAGAACGCGCCATATCGGGAACGGAGACTTCAATGCCTTTCATCCTCAACGAATTAACGAGGTTAATGACGGCCGTCTTAAGTCCGGAATAAGAGAAATCATAAGGTCCGGCTCCGGCATCGGGAGTGGGCAAATCATAGACATGCTCCCCTTGTTTTGCCGCTAAGTCGATGGGCAAGCCACCTGGATAAGGTAATCCTAAGACGCGGGCGACTTTGTCATAGCATTCCCCAATCGCATCGTCTTTGGTCTCGCCGATAATCTTGAAATCCATATGGTCCTTCATTAGGACGAGCTCGGTATTGCCACCAGAAACGACGATGCACAGCATAGGGAACTTAAATTCCCCAACATATTCGTTGGCGTATATATGGCCCGCCAAATGATGGACCGGGATAAGCGGCTTATCGTAAATCATGGCCAAGGTCTTCGCGGCTTGTAGCCCCACGTGGAGGCAGCCGATTAACCCCGGACCTCTAGTAACGGCAAAAGCATCGATATCCTCGAGTTTGACTTTGGCTTCGGTTAAGGCTTCTTCTAGGCAAACCGTGATGTTTTCGGCATGTAAACGCGAAGCGATTTCGGGCATAACCCCGCCGAACTTCTCATGGACGGAAATCTGGGTCGCCACGATATTGGAAAGAAGGCGTCCATCCTCGACGATGGCCACGGCGGTCTCGTCGCAACTACTTTCGATTGCTAGTATCTTAGGCATGGACCAAACTCCTCACCATATAAATGGCATCCTCACCATCGTCATAATAGGCTTTCTTGGTGGTGATGTTCTCAAACTTATGCTTCTTATAGAAAGCTTGGGCGTTCTTATTCGATTCCCTTACCTCCAAGGTAATGAATTCGACCGGATCTCCTTGGGCTTCGCATTCCCTGATCATGGCCCCGAGCAACAAGTTGCCAATGCCTTTCTTACGGTATTCTTCTTTAACTGCGATTTGGACGATGGTCGCCGAATTAAAGGTGATATAGAAATCTAAAAAGCCCACCACTTTGCCATCGACTAAGGCCGTAAAGAAATAGGCCAAAGGATTCTCTTGCATATCGTAAAGGTAATCCTGCTCGGAATAGGTGCTCTTCAAGGAGGCTTTGCCTATTTCCATGATGGAAGGCAAATCGGCGATCATCGCGGTTCTCACCACGGTGCGGAGCCGGTCTTTATCATAATCGTCTTTTAAATATACGGGGCGGGCGGAATGGACGTTTTCGATATGGTGTCTATCATCGATATTTTCACTTAAAATCGATAGAACATCGCTAGGCTTGCTTTCTAATCCCAAATAGGCCACGTCTCCACAGACTTCATAATCGGGATGGGAGGCAATAAACTGATTGACCTCGGAATTATCTTTGATGCAATCCTCGATAATTGCCCCATTATCATCATAAACCCCGAAATAGGAACGCTTGCCTCTAGCGTTTACTAAGCATATCGAAACCTTTCCCGGCTTTCTTAAAATCTCCAAAGAGGAAGAAAGATATAAAGGAACCTTTAAAGCGAATGCCATGGTTTTGGCAACCGATAAGGCAATCCGGACACCCGTATAAGAGCCCGGACCCTTCGCGCAGGAAATAGCTTCGAGCTGGGTTGGTTTAATATTGTTCCTCACCAACAAGGCTTTGATTTCCTCGACTAGTCCTTCCGATTGCCTTTGCCAAGCTTCATAGCAGATCTTGTCGCAGATCTTCTTATCTTTGGCTAGACCGATAGAAAGATAACGGTCGGAGGTATCAAGGCATAGACAAAAACTCATAACCCCTTCAACTCCTTCTCAAGCTCTTCCCCGCGTTTACCAACGCCTTTGATTTCGATGCGTCTAGAATTGCCTTCATGGAAAAGGTACATCTCTAAACGTTCGTCGGGGATAAGCGATTCGATGTATTTAGGCCACTCGATGAAGCAAGCCCCATCGCCTTCAATATATTCTTCTAAACCAAGTTCCATGTTTTGGCCTTCTAAACGATAGGCATCGATATGGTACATAGGGAGGGTGCCATTGAAATAACACTTCAAAATATTGAAGGTCGGAGAGATGACGTCTTCCCCGCATTTTAAACCTTCGGCCACCCCAGAAACGAAGGTGGTTTTGCCTGCCCCAAGGTCGCCCGAAAGCAAAATGACATCACCCGGACGTAAATAGGCGGCAAGTTTTTCCCCTAAGGCTTTGGTTTCTTCTTTGCTATTAGTAATCATAGAAATCACCACTTCTTAGCCGGCACGGGCTTATTCTCTTCTAAGAAAAGATTGTAGATCCTTTCAATTTCCGAACCGATGAAGGGGAACTTTCCTTCCGCCATCATGGCTTTAACTTCTTCCATCGAACGTTCGATGGCCCGGCTTAAATCAGGCGGATAACCATAGGTTTGGATATGGCGTTCATATTCGTTTTCATCTAGGGTCCGTTCCACCCCATCCGGATAAAGTTTAACGTCTAAATCGTAATCGATATATTTGATCATCCCATTATCCATGATGGCGGGAGAGGCGATATTGACGTAATAACAAATACCCCGATTTTCCTTAAACATGGCGATGACGTTCATCCATCTTTTCTTAAACAAAAGGAAAACGGCTTTCTCTTTGGTCATCCATTTCCTACCATCGGATTCGGTAACCAAAGACGCTTTGGATACCAAAGCCCAATATTCATCAGTTTCTTCCGCTAAATAGGCGGGAGACCATTGACGGTGGAGGTAGCCATCATGTTTAAATGCCTGGACCTTCACCCAACGCTGCAAGCGGGATTGTAGATCGACCATAAGTTTAACCAGCAAAAGGTTCGCACCTTTTCTCGGGCTTATTATAAACCCGCTATCTTCCTTCACAAACTCTTTTTAAAGAAAAGAGGCCAAGGATTCTTGACCTCCGATGATTATTTCTCTTGGTTGAAGAGCAAGGCGATATCGAGGAACGTCTTGAGTTGTTCCTTGTATTCCTTAACGTATTTGGGATTAAACGGCTTTTCGTTAGGCAAGACCATGATGTCATCTTCATAGCCGAGGAAGAAATAAGTCTTCCCGGTTTTGATGACGATGGTGGCGTCGCAAAGAAGCTTATTAGTATGGATTTCCTTTAAGGCGGAACGGACTTTGTCAGTCAAAAGTTTCTTATCCGCGGAATCGCCATAATAACGGATGTATTTGGTCTTCTCCAAAAGGTTCTTATCGTTTAGCGATTGAGGAACTAGGGCCCTGGAATTACCCCGGAAGTAGATGGTCAGACCTTCTTCGGTGGTAGTTAGGGTATTGTGGGTACGCAGATATTTTCCGACGAAGCAAGTAGTTAGTCCGTTCTTGCCACCGTCTTTTTGGGCGGCCGCGTCGACGAGGGCGCAATCCATCCCTTCATAATTAAAGACAATGTTGCAACGGCTTCCGATTTGCTTGGATTCGGGGAATAGCCCGGGCTCATTGAATTCTTCGCTGGTGATCTTATCCTCAACCTTGCCTTCGTAGGAAGCGACCCCATTACCTAATAGGGCATAGTCGTTTATGCCTTTATAGTAGGCCACGAAATATTCATGGATGAGTTCTTGATCTTTCTTGCGGTTAATCGCGTTATAGACAAATAACCCGATAGCTCCGACAAAGGCAGCCCCAAGTCCGATATACATCGGGATCAAACCTTGGTTACGGATTAATAAGGTCGGCACTAACCAAGCCGAGAGGATGACTAATAAGGCCACGATGGAAATGATGGTTTTTAGGCGGCTTCTCTTTTTGAATTTCCTGACCCATTCCTGACGGGCGGTTTCGATGCTAGAAAGAATCTCATCGTCATATTCATAAGAAGGGCGTTCGGGTTCTTCTTCCTCAGGTTCATCGGGAAGGGGTTCCTCGTCTTCTTCGATAGGCTTTGGGGCTTCTTCGACCGGCTTAGTTTCTTCCTTGACTTCCATTTCATAAGGGTGGGCGTCAGCGAAATCTTCGTCGATTTCTTCTTGCTTTACTTCTTCGTTTAGGTTTTCGGGTTGCTTTTCACTCATGGGAAAATCCTCCTCGTAGGGGAATTATATAGGAAAATGGGAAAGGTGCACCATAAGTGGTGAAGCTTATTTGTCTTTTCTTTTTTCTTTGACTAGCAAATAGACCAAGGTAATGGCGATTAAAACTAGGCCCCCGATTATCCAAAGGAAGTAGATATCGTAGGTCTTGCTTTTGATTAAGGCCCGGATAATTCTAGCTAAGCCATAAAAGATTACGACGTTGCCAACGAAGATCGTTCCATAGGGATAGAAGGATTCGCGGTACTTGCCTAGTTTTCCCCTAACCAAGGCATCGATGCCTACGATGATAAGCAACAACCCCGAAATCCAACCGACCATCGAATCCGGATCGAAAGTGAATTCGGAGCCATCTTGGCCATAATCGCCATAATAGAAAGAGGCGACGTATTTATACATAAAGTAGCCAAATAGTCCTAAAGCCAAGAAAGAAATGACCCAGATGGCAATCGTTTCCTTCTTCTCTAAGTATCGGAATGCCTTAACCTTTTCTTCCTTCTCGATATTGGGGATTAAATACAATTGAGGGGCTTTTTGCAGGATTAACGCCAAGATAATGCCGCTTATTACACCGGAAGGTAAAACGTAAGCAATGTTATAGACAAAGCAATATAGATAAGGATTCATCCCGGTTAGTCCCCAGGCAAATCCGCTTGGATCGGCCCAGAACAAAACCCCGGAAAGATAATGGCAAAGTAACTTTCCTAAAGTCCCCATTAGGACGCCAAGCATCAAATAGGTAAGCCTATCTTTGCGGGTGGTAGCCTTCCTAAAGGCAGGCAAGAAAATTGCGCATAAGCTAACGAAAGGATAGGCCAAAACATAGTCCAATAAGACCTGGATAACGACTTTAAATGGGGTGGCGGCAATCATGAAGGGACCGGTCAATAAATCGAATAGCCCCATGATTAAACCAACAGCCAAACCAGGGATAACGCCCCGTCTATAGGTCATGATGACCACGCATATCATAGCGATGCCAATAGAACCGCCGTTGACGAAGACGCCTTTAAAAATCGAACCGGCGAGTTCATCGAGCACCCAACCCGCGGCCGCCATGATGGCGATCTCGCACATTAACGTTACCGGGGAAACCTTTTTACTTAGACTAGCCATACTTAGCCTCCTAAAAAATAAATCCGCCTGCTGGCGGAAAAAAGGAAGAGTAGGTTTCTCCCGATTCCCTCCGCTAGCATTACCTAGTTCAGGTCGTAGGGTCGCAGGTCCACCTGCCTCTCAGCCATACTTGGCTCCCCTATCGGACGGCAATAGTTTAGCGCGTTTTATCTAGAATTCAACCGCGTCATCTTTAGTTAGGACGACCAAGGCTTCGCCCGAGGTTAATTTTAGCTTGGCCTTATCGCCCTTAAACTCATTAGAGACCCCTAAACTAGAATAGGCCTCCATTTTCTTAGGATAAGGATATTGTAGCCCTTCCCCCACTATTTCGATCTCGCCAAGAGGAAAGACGGATAAAAAGCGATATTCCTCTTTCGCCACTTCGATTTCCCGCGGGGCTTTAATATAAAACACCTTGGAATAATCATCGAGGATGACGGCCTTAGGATAACGCTTTAGTAGCAAGGCATTGGCTAGGCCATGTTCAAAACGTTTGCCTAGGAGTCCGCCAAGGATCAAAATTTCGCCTTTAAATTGTTGCAAGGCGAATTCCGTATCGGTGACGTCTTTTTCGACGGGCAGCTTAATCATCTTGACGTTAGAGGCGACTAACTCAAGATAAGCGCTATAGGAAATGGAATCGAAATCGCCGATGGCTTCATG
>CAMOQM010000054.1 GCA_946622925.1 uncultured Caryophanales bacterium
CGCCCGTAACGTTAACGGCCAAGTCATCATGTATGCCGATTCCTATAGCGATTCCATGAACGAAGCCATTGCCGAGACCAATAGGAGAAGATCGATCCAAAAGGCCTATAACGACGAATATGGCATTGTGCCGACCACCATCATCAAGGAAATCAGAGCGCCTCTCCATAATAGCGAAGACGAAGCCGATTCTTATGTCTCTAGCAAAGCCCATATGTCTAAGAAAGAGATAGAAAGACAAATAGCCGAAGTCGAGAAGCGGATGAAGAAAGCCGCCAAGGAATTCGATTTCGAAGAAGCCGCCAAGTGGCGCGATATCATGTTTGAGTTAAAGGCGGAATTATGAAAGATTACGACGTTTATATTTTCGATTTCGATGGAACCCTCGTCGATTCAGAGGCTTCTTTGCTTTCGGTCTTCCAAGCGGGCTTTGAAGCTATCGGACGAACCACTAACGCCGAAGAAGTCTCAAAATATATCCACGTTAGTCTCCTCCAATGTATGGAGATGAACCATATAGAGGGACCGGACGCCCAAATCTTCATGGATAAGATAATCGAGGCCTTGGATTATCCGCAATCCATCGCGATGATTTCTTTCTTCCCCGATGTAAAAGAAACCATCGAAACCCTGCTTTCTAAAGGAAAGAAGATTGGGATTGGCTCCAATAATGTCGTCGGTCATATGCGCCTAGTTTTGGAAGGACTAAAAGGTTTGCATTACTTCCAAACTTTGGTAGGTTCGGATAGGGTGGAACACACTAAACCAGCCCCCGATATAATGGAGCTAGCTTGCCTTGATTTAGGTGCCCCATGCAACGAAAAAGCCGTCTATGTTGGCGATTCTTTGCAAGACGTCGAAACCGGGCTTGCGGCTAAGGCTGATGGTATCTTGGTGGATAGGGAAAATGCCCACCCCGATTTCGAAGGAATCAAGATTTCTTCGTTAAAAGAATTACTTTGTTAGTTGCCAAAGGCAATTTAGAGGTTTATCCTTTGTAAGCCCAGAAAGGAGAAAGCGGCTATGAAATGGTATGACATCATCTTCTTCGTTGTTGCCCTAATCATCATCATTCTTTCCCTTCTTCAAGGCGGTAAGAGCGAAGGTGCTTCCGGCGCCATCACCGGCGGTGGACTTAACGTCTTCGCCAAAACCAAAGAACGCGGTTCGGAGAAAGTCGTCACTTGGCTTACCTTCGGATTCGCCGTCGTCTTCCTCTTCCTTGCCTTAATCGTCTCCGTCGTATCCGGAACCTCTAGCGCGTCCTAATTGAGAATACCAAATGTATACCCGACCTCGTGTCGGGTTTTCTTTTGCAAAGAGATGTATAAACACACTCTTTCCCTTCTTCTTTTAGGTGTTACACTTATGCCCATGACAATCAAAGAATTCGTGGCCAAAAGAAAACAAGAGCTTTCCCAAGAAGTGGCCGCCTTGGACAAAAAGCCGACTTTATTAATCATCCAAGCCAATGATAATCCGGCATCCGATGCCTATATCAGGGGCAAAATCAAAGACGCTTCCGAAATCGGGGCCAATGCCATCTTAAGGAAATTCCCCATCGATATAACCGAAGAAGATTTGATTAATGAAATCGAAAAAGCCAATAACGATCCGGAAATTGATGGCATCATCGTTCAACTTCCTCTAGGAAAGCATATCAAAGAAGCTAACATCAAAATCGCTGTTTCGCCTAAAAAAGACGTCGATGGCTTCCACCCTTTGACTAAGTTTGACCCTTGCACCCCTAAAGGCATCATCGATTACCTAACTGAGGAAGGTTTTGCCTTTGAAGGGAAAAACGCCGTTGTCCTAGGCAGAAGTGAAATCGTGGGCAAGCCCATGGCCAAATTGCTTCTAAAGAAGAACTGCAATGTAACCATGCTCCATTCCAAAACCACCTTGGAAGACAAACGTTTCTATATCGCCCATGCCGATTTGATCGTGGTGGCGATTGGAAGATTAGGCTACCTTAACGAGGAATTCGAATATAAGAAGGACTGCGTCATCGTCGACGTTGGTATTAACCGTGGGGAAGATGGCAAACTCCATGGTGATGCCACCCCGGATTTGCCCGTTAAAATCCAAACCCCGGTTCCGGGTGGAGTGGGATTACTTACCCGTTTAGCCTTAATCTGCAACTTATTAGAGACCACCAAATAAATGAAGAAAGTCATATTTATTTGTCATGGTTCGATCTGCCGTTCGCCGGCCGCCGAAAATATAGCCGCTTATTTATCCAAGGATTTTGAATTTGCCTCCAGGGCCATTTCCTATGAAGAAATCGGCAACGATATCTATCCCCCTATGAAAGCGGCTTTAAATCGGGCTGGGATTCCTTTTAAAAGGCACTACGCCGAATATCTAAGCGAGCAAGATATCGAAGAAGCCAGTTATATCTTCTATATGGATGAAAGCAATGCCAGAAGATTAGCTTACGCCTACCCTAAATATAAAGATAAGTTTATGCCGATATATAGGTTTACCCCGTCCATTACCGAGATTGAGGATCCTTGGTATACGGACCGTTATGATTTGGTCGTTAAACAAATAACCACCTGTGTCAAAGACATCCTTAAAAATATTGTTTAGTTTTATAAAGCCATTAGAATTTAATAAACATGTCAAATCAACCTTCCAATTACAATTTATTCGGATTCGACTTCGGATCAAATGAAGGCCAAAGAGAATTAATAAGGTTAATCAACGACGATTGCACCCGCACGCCCGTTGTCTTTTGCAAAGGCAGCGCCGGCACGGGTAAAACCTTTGCCACTTTGGCGGCCTCCCTTAACTTAGTTAGGGGCAAAGGGGCCAAAAAGAAATACCGGACCATCTTCTATGTCCGCGAACCGGTGGAAATCGGGCATCGCTTAGGCTATCTAAAAGGAACCGCCGAAGAGAAATATTCTCCTTACCTAGGTGGCTTACTTGATAACTATAACCATTTAATGGCCAACGTCCGCCCCGAGGAAAATAGCCATTCCAACATGCGGGCGCCCAAAAAGAAGAAAGTGGTGGAGCTAGATGACGAGATGATGGAATCCTCCCTTTATCAAAGATTGCCTAGCGATATCATTCCTTTGGCTCCCGAATTCGTTAGGGGCCGTTCCTTTAACGATTGCATCATCATCGTCGATGAAGCCCAGAACATGGATATCGACGAGCTTCACACCATGGTCACCCGTATCGGCAACCAATGTAAGATGATCATCATCGGCTCGCCTAACCAAATCGACGTCCCTGGCCAAAGCGTGGAACATAACGCCTTTGAGACTTCTTATGAAATCCTTAAACCGACCGGGTTAGTTGGCTTTGTCGAACTTGTGGCCCCGATGCGGACCTCATTCGTCGTCGATTTTGACTTAAGGTTCGTCGAGTATAAGAATCAGCATCCCAATAAGAAATAATCCAATTACGTAAAAACCATCGATAAATACTGAGAGTTTTATCAGGACGATAATTTATCTCAGTATTTTTATTGCTTTTTTACCTAGTTGACACCGCTAAATAAAAGGCGCATAGTCTAAATCAAAGAGGTAAAAAGCCATGAAAACATTCGACGTTAAAGGAACGGTCCTTTCCTTAAACACCCCCAACATCGTTTCCCTCCTCAATTCCATTGAGTTCTACAAAGGGAAAACCGCCCAAGCGGCGAAGTTAAAGAAAGTCGAAACCTTAAAGGCCATCGCAGCTAGAAGCGGAGCCGTCGCAAGTAATGCCATTGGCAACGTCTATATAGCGGAAGAACGCGAGAGGCCTTTATTTGAACGCACCTCCCAGCCCAAAACCCTCCATGAGAATATGTTCGTCGGTTATCTAAACGCGATGGATCTCATCTCGGAAGTCTATAAGTATCAAACCTTGGATCGTAGTTTCGTTACGACCCTCCATTACTACATCTACAAAGACTATAACCCCGATTTCGGCGGCAAGTTCAAAGATTCCCAAAATTACATTCAGGAAGCCTTACCAGATGGCACCTTCCGTACCATCTTCGTATCCGCCCCACCGGAAGAAGTCGTCCCCTTATTAGATAACCTTATTTATCAATTCAACGAATGCGCCAAAGACGAAGAGTGCAATAAGCTCGTCCTTATCGCCGCCTTTATGCTCGATTTCATGTGCATTCACCCCTATAACCATGGCAATGGCCGCGTCTCGCGTCTAATGCTCCACTTCCTAATGAAGAAGTTTGGTTATGACATCGACGACTATTTCGCCATTGCCTACCTCATGAAGATCCACCTTAACGAATATATCGATGCCTTCGAAGCTTCCAGCCAGGGTTGGGATGGCTCGGAAAATAATTACGAAGAGTTTGTAACCTTCATCTTAAAGAGAATCTTAGAGGCTTACCGTAAGCTTGATTACATCATCGATATCAACGCTCTTGACGCCACCGCCGAAGAAAAGGTTCGCCGCGTCGTCGACGATTCGGCCACCCCGCTTAGCAAGACCATGGTTTTAAGGATTCTCTATCCGATTTCTAAAGCCACCATCGAAAAGGCTTTGACTAAGTTATTAAGGGATGGACGTATCCAGCTTGTCACCAAGGGACGTTATTCCCGTTACTTCCGTATCTAATAAGGAGAAAAGATCATGCCTAGCTATGATGCCAAACATATCCGCAACGTCGCTATCTTAGGCCACCAGGGTTGCGGTAAGACCTCGTTAGTCGAGGCCATGGCCTATGCCTGCAAATTAATCCCGGAAAAAGGCGAAGTCGAAAAGAAGAATACCATCTCCGACTATACCGCTTCCGAGCAGAAAAGAGGCATCTCCACCCAAGCTGCCGTCGTACCTCTATATATAGGCGAAAACAAAGTTAATATCATCGATATCCCAGGCAACGATGACTTCATCTCCGAAGCCATCGGCGTGACCGGAGTCATCAAAGGCGCGATTTTGGTAATCGATGCTTCCGTCGGTATCCAAGTCGGCACCTTAAAACATTGGAAACAACTTCGTAAGAAAGGCGTCCCGACCTTCATCTTCGTCAATAAGATGGATAAGGAAGGCATCGACTTCGAATTCTTGCTTGAGGAAATCCGCGAGAAATTCGGCTCTAACGTCATCTCCTTCTGCTACCCATTAGGCCATGACGATAAGTTCGATGGCTTTGCCAACGCCGTTGACTTAAAGGCCCACGTCTATAATGGCAAGGAATGCGTCGAAGCCGAAATCTACCCCGATAAACGGGCCCGTGTCTTCGAACTCCATAACACCATCGTCGAAGAAGTCGCCAAAGTTAACGACGAATTATTAGAAAGATTCTTCAATGGCGAGGAATTCACCGCCGAGGAAATCAACTCCTCCTTAAAGCAAAGCGTCATCGCGGGCGACATCACCCCGGTTATCGTTGGCTGCGCGACCAAAAACATCGGCGTGGCCACCTTATTGAGGATGCTTCAGGATTATTTGCCTTGCCCCGCTGACTTAAAGCCGCTTGAAGCCACCGATGAAAACGGCAACCCCGTGGTTAGGGCCACTAGCGACGATGAACCTTTCTCCGCCTATTGCTTTAAGACCGTGGTCGACCCCTATTCCGGCACCGTCAACATCATCAAGGTTTGCTCGGGTGTCCTGCATTCTGGCGATACCGTCGACATCAATGGCGAGCAAGTCAAAGTCTCTAACCTCTTCACCATGACCGGCAAGAAGCTTGATCCCGTCGAAGAACTTAGGGCCGGCGATATCGGAGCCATCACCAAACTTGATAATCTCCGTTCTGGCCATACCTTATGCTCACCTAAGGCCGTTATCCGTTATAAACCGGTGGCTTATCCTACCGCGGTTATCTTCAAAGCCATCCTTGCCGATAAGGCTACCGAAGGTAAATTAATCCCGGCCTTAACCAAGATGCAGATGGAAGATCCTTGCATCGAAGTCCGCCGCAACAACGAAACCAAGCAGCTCTTATTAGGTGGGGTCTCCGAAACCCATATCGATTACGTCTTAGATAAGCTAAAAACCGTCTACAAGATCGAAGTCGGCACCGAAAGGATGAAGGTCGTCTACCGCGAATCCATCAAAGCCAGCGCCGAAGGAGATGGCCGTTACATTAAACAGACCGGTGGTTCGGGCTTCTATGGCGTAGTTAAGATGCGCTTTGAGCCAGCCGAAGAAAGCGTCTTCGCCGAAGAAGTCTTCGGTGGGGCGGTTCCGAAAAACTACTTCCCGGCCGTCGAAAAAGGTTTCTTCGAAGCCTTACAGAAAGGTCCGCTTGCCGGCTTCCCAGTCATTGGAGTCAAAGGAACCTTGTTAGATGGTAAATACCACCCCGTCGACTCTAACGAACAAGCCTTCCGTATGGCCGCCATCTTGGCTTTCAAGGATGCGGTTATGAAATGCCGCCCGATTATCTTGGAGCCAATCCTTAGATTGAAGGTCAACGTCGAATCTCGCTTCACGGGGGCGGTCTTAAGTGATCTTAATACCAGGCGCGCCCGCATCCAAAATATCGAGGAGAAGGATTTCGGTAACCAGGAAATCGAAGTTCTCATCCCTGAAGCGGAAGTCATCGACTATACGACCCAACTTAAATCCATCACCCAGGCTTCTGGCTT
>CAMOQM010000055.1 GCA_946622925.1 uncultured Caryophanales bacterium
GGGGAACATATCAACTGGTTGAACGGTTTCTAATCTATAAGACTTATTAAGATAAGCCACATCTCTAGCAAGGGTAGATGGGTCACAAGAAACATAAACTATTTTCTTTGGTTTCAATTTACATATGGCGTTTAGGCAACGCTCATCGGAACCTTTCCTAGGTGGGTCAAGGAACACCACATCCACGTTTTGCTTACGCTCCGCCATGTTAACCATAAAGGAACTGGCATCGCCGCAATAGAAGTTAATGTTATCGATTCCGTTGGCCTTAGCGTTTCTTCTAGCATCGGCCACCGCTTCTTTGATTATTTCAACAGATATGACGTTTTTGCAGGCTTTTGAGGCAATCATGCCAATGGTTCCGATTCCCGAATAAGCATCGAAAACCGTTTCATTGCCCTCCAACTTAGCGGCCTCAATGGCTTTGGAATATAAGACCTCGGTCATGACCGGATTGACCTGATAGAAAGATTTCGCGGAAATTCTAAAGGTGATTCCACAGAGGATGTCCTCAATAAAGCCCGGGCCATAGAGAACCCTCTCAAAATCGCCCAAGATAACATTGGTATGCCTTGGATTGACGTTTTGGACGACCGTGGTGATAAAGGGACATTCCTTAACCAAGGCCTTAACAAAATTGCTTCTTGAGGGGAAGGCATCGCTAGAGGTTACTAAGACCACCATGACCTGCTCTTTCTTCTTCGCGCAACGGATCAATACATGGCGAAGCAAACCAAATCTCTCATCTTCGTGGTAAGGTTCTATCCTAAAGCTCTTGCCAAGCCTCTTAACCGCGTCTAAAACGGCCTTGGCCCTTTCATCTTCTATATAGCAAGTGTCGACCGGCACGATGACGTGGGTCCCTTCTTTATAGAACCCACAATAAAGGTTGCCTTTCTTATCCTTGCCAAAAGGCATTTGGATTTTATTGCGATAGAAATAAGGATCATCCATCCCAATACAAGGAAGCGGCTCTATATCCATCTTGGCCACTTTCCGGAATTGCTCCTTAACCAAAGCGGTCTTGTGCTTTAGCTGAGCTGAATAATCGTATTGTTGAAAACAGCATCCCCCACAGGAAGAGCAAATCTTGCATCTAGGTTGGATGCGGTTAGGGGAAACCTTATCTAGTTTAACGACGTTGCCAAACTTGGCTCCGTTACGGGAATAGGCAAAGGCGATCTCGCCTTCTTCGCCCGGGAAGATTCCGGGCACAAAGAAGATACCATCTTGGGTCTTCACAACCCCTTTGCCTTCATAAGAAATGTCGATGCATTCCCCTTTAAGGGACAAAGGGACGCTTTCTTTTCTATCTTTTGGCGCTTTCCCCATAATTACGCGGCGGTCTTTTCCTTAGGTCCGGCCATCATTTCGAGGATGGCTTTGGTTTCGGCTTCGACGTCTAGACGTGGGAATAGTTGTTCGCCTTTGTTGACCTTATGGCCATCTAATTTGCCAAACTTCTTAAGATCGTCGTAATTGGCTTCGCCATCGGCTAAACCAAGCTGAGCGAATAATTTCTCGGATTTGGTGACTAAGATCGGGCTTAATAACTCACCGGCCACATATAAGACATGGGCAAGGTGAGCCATGACCGATTCAAGTTCGGCCTTCTTAGATTCGTCTTTAGCTAAAGCCCAAGGCGCGGTCTCTTCGATATATTTGTTGGCCCTGGAAACTAGCTCCATGACGTCCATCGTGGCTTGGGTCGGATTAAGGTCATCTTGATGGACTTCATAAGCGGAGACGGTGCGTTCGACGAGGTCTTCTAATTCTTTGTCGGTCGGATTGACATTAGAGACAAAACTAGGGATGTTGCCATCAAAATATTTGCCGATCATAGAGACGGTTCTATTGAGGAGGTTGCCTAAGTTATTGGCAAGGTCCTGATTGACGCGCATGACGAATTGTTCCGGGGTGAATACACCATTCTCGCCAAAGGGGATTTCCGAGACCAAATAATAACGCACGGCATCGACGCCATAACGTTCGATTAATGGATAAGCGGAGATGGCATTGCCTCTGGATTTACTCATCTTGCCGTCTTTCATCATCATTAATCCGTGGACAAAGACCCGGTCGGGTTTACGTAGTCCTAAAGAGTCTAAGAACATTGGCCAATAGATGGTGTGGAATCTCGTGATATCCGCCCCGATGACATGGACGATTTCCGTTTCGGGATCTTCCCAGAACTTTTTGAAATTGGAATCGTCGTTTTGGAGATATCCTAGGGCGGTGATGTAATTGGTAAGGGCGTCTAGCCAAACGTAAATAACGTGTCCTTTGGCTTCTTTGACGGGGATGCCCCAATCAAAGGATGTACGGGTGACGCATAGATCCTGTAAGCCAGGTTTGATAAAGGTATTGACCATCTCGTTTTTCCTAGCTTCCGGGGTGATGAATTTAGGATGGGATTCATAGAAGGCCAGTAAGTCATCCGCGTATTTTGAGCAGCGATAGAAATAAGCTTCCTCGTCTTTCTTTTCCACGGGTCTGCCGCATTCGGGGCAAAGATGTTCTTCCCCAACTTGGGTCTCGGTCCAATAAGATTCTTCGTGGACGCAATACCAACCAGAATAAGTGGAAAGGTAGATATCGCCCTTCTCTAACATCTTGGAGAAGATCTTTTGTACGGTGGCGACGTGATAATCGTCAGTAGTTCTAATGAAGCCTTGGTTATCGATCTTCATGGCCTCCCATAAGGAAAGGAAACGTTTGGCGACGTCATCGACGAATTTCTGGGGGGTAACTCCATTGGCCACTGCGTTTTTCTGAATCTTTTCGCCATGCTCATCCAATCCGGTAAGGAAAAAGGTCTCATAACCGCGCATCTTTTTGCTTCTTGCCAAAATATCGCAGAGGGTCGTGCAATAGGCATGGCCTAAATGTGGCGAGGCGGATGGGTAATAAATGGGGGTGGTGATGTAGAATTTCTTGCTCATGGCGAAATCTCCTTAAGCGCGGCCATATTGTAGCATCGCTACAAGCGGATTTGGATAAAACTTTGGATTACTTGGCGCGAGAAGGCCTAAAACCCAATATCGCCACGACAAAATGTCTAATGCGAAACGAAATAGATCCTTGGCTTAGCTAGGCCATACCTTTCTAGACGTTCGCCAAAGTCAGAAAAGCTATTCGTTACTTCGATTTTCCCATTCTTTTCTAGCAAAGGGGCCGCCCTTTCCTTATAAGAAGGCGTTTCTTCTAAAGCGGCAAACAAAAGCTTGAAAAGATCGGTTTCTGTATACTTATCCCGGACCCCTACTACATTAAGATAAAAACTATCTGGGTTCATAAACGAGGTGACGAATTCGATTTCTACGCTTCTGCCCCCGATCACAGCTTTTTCACTTACGGAAATGTCACCAGAGCGAAACGCGAAAAAATAATATTCATAGTTTTTCACGATATTGATAAACGGCAAAGGGATAACGGCTTTTGTCTTTTCCCTTTTGATTAAGTGGGTACCAGGTTCCAACGTTGTCGTTTCGAAGTCCTTACCAAGATCGCGGCCGACTTTCTTTTGGATAACGGTTAAGCCCGGAACTATTTCTAATTTCAAATCGGATTTTTTCTGCGTGTAATAATCGTAGCGCCTCACTAACAGTGGTTTCTCCAATTCGATTTTTATTATCTCTTTTTTCGCCATGGCTTTTCTCCTTTCCCCATTATAAAAAGAAAACGGCACCTTTAGACTGTAACCATCTCTAGTTTACGGCAATCCGCCAATATTTAGACAAAAAAGACCGCGCTATGGCGGCCTTCGTTACAATTTATCTTACTTACCTTGGGACTTGGCGAGCTTCTTGTTGAAGCGGTCGATACGTCCGTCCTGAGTGACGAAACGCTGCTTGCCAGTGTAGAAGGGGTGGCAATTGCTGCAGGTGTCAACCTTGATTTCGGGAAGGACTGAGCCGGTCTCGAAGGTGGATCCGCAGGTGGTGCAGGTAACGGTGCACTTGTGGTACTTTGGATGGATTCCGTCTTTCATTGTGTTATCTCCTTTCGCCGTATGGCCTATAGCCACACAGAGAGCGTGTATACAATACACAAAAGCAGATAATTGGGCAATCTTTATTTTTCTATAGACGGCATTTCCTTGCCACGCTTTTTTAATTTGCTTGTCCTTTTTAACGATTTGCTGCCAACAGCCAAAGAAAGTATGGCCACGATTTCGGTATTCAAACTAACGTCGTCATCGTTGGCCAGCTCGATGATCCTAGAATGCAAAGATTTGGGCATGCGTAGCGTTATTCTTCCAGTGACTCCTTCATCGAGTAAAATCGGTTTTGGTTCGGGGATCTTAATCCCGCGTTCTTGACGATAAATAAACTCGGTTTCCAGAGCCTCTTTGCCACATTCGATGGCCTCTTCGATGGTTTCTCCGGTTCCAAAAACGTCGGGAAAATCACGGTATTGTAGTCGGTAATATCTAAGACCGTCATTTTCTTCTAGCCTTATATCGTAAGGATAATCTGAAATGCAATCATTTTTCATAGAAATAACCTCCGCAGCAGTTAAACAATGGCAGTCCATATTCGAAATAATGTGACACCATATATGATGTCATTATAGTTTGCGAAAAACGTGGTGTCACTTTGTTTCGTTTAGTTTTTTGCCACTAACGGCTTAGCAAAAGGCTGGCGCTTCGTTTTTTCGCTAATCAGACGATCTACTTTGGCTAAACACTTTTGGTATTCTTTTTCCTTTAAGACCTTTGAGCCACTCTCTAGCAAGCACACTTTAAAGATCTCGGGGTCTTTGCTTATAGATTTCAAAAAGAAATCGACCATCCGGCTTTGAATGGAGCCGTTTTCGTAACGCGTTATAGTTTTTCCGCCCATCCCCAAAACAAGGGCAAACGAATAAGCGGATAGCCCGAACTTTCCCCTGATGTCCTTGATCTGTTTGCTGGTAAGTAGGCCCACTTTTTCTTTGTAGGCATCAAAAATAGCCAATTCGTTTTCTCTATCTATCTCTTCATTGAAAACAGGGGCTCCGCATACGCAGCAAAAACATTCCTTCTGGAGAACGTCCACCGAGATTCCTTTTGAATCAAAAGTTCGAACGATTTCTTTGCTTGTAAAATCAACATAATCCCCGCATTCGGGGCAGAACCCTTTAAGGCTTTTACTCATACACGTCGTCCTCCAAAAACCTTTTGCTCTCATGAAACGATTCAATGTGTAGTTTGTTTTCAAAGAGCATAAGACACCTCAGTTATTGGTATCTTTTGATACCTAATTATACAAATCCGATTGTTTCCTTTCAACGGTCTCTACCTCCATTTACTTATACGGATTTGGGACTACGAAATGGGAAAAATAGAGAAAATAAACGAATTAACCAAATTGGTTACCTATTAATAATAAAAACGGCTATGATATCTCCCCGTGAGCAAGAAGCGTCTATTATTAACCCTGTGCCCCATCTACCTCCTCTTCTATATGGGGGACGCTATCTTATCCTCGTATTACTCTTTATATTTCATCAATAACGGGTTAACCGCCCATCAACAGTCTTTATTACTCGGTTTGATTCCTTTCTTCTTATTCTTAGGTTGCCTCGTCCTTTCTAGATTTGCTAGAAGCGGCAAGTCCACCCTTTGGCTATTTAGGATCTGTGCCATTATCGAGACGGGTCTAACTTTTGGTTATGCCTTCTGCCATGACTTTACTTCGTTAGCGATCCTAACCGCCTTACTATCCTTCTTTAATAGTGCCCCCTTTGCTTTCCTAGAATCCCACAGCGCCCTTGCCATTGAAGGCTCGGGAATCCATTATGGCAGCATCCGTATCTTTGGAACGATTGGCTATATCGTTTCCTTGTTCATGGGTTACTTCCTTTTAGGCAATTTGCCCTTTGAACATTCCTATTTCTTCGCCGCCGCTTTCTTTGGCATATCCTTCTTCGTTTCCTTCTTGACCAAGCCTAACGTTGACGAAAAAGAGGAAGAAACCGGCGAAATAGAAGCCCAAGGCTTAAAGAAAAGAAACATCGTGATGTTGCTTATCGCCATGACCTTAATAAATGGGGCCGGGGTAACCGCCACTTCCATTTTGCCAATACGGTTAAATGCCTTAGGGTTAGCCGATGCCGATTATTCATTAATGCGTTCGATAGGCGTTGGGGTTGAGGCCGCCTTCATGCTCGTCGCCCCTTTCATGCAGCCTTTATTTAAAAGCAAAAAGACCCCCTTCTTCATCGCTGCGGGTTGCTTTGCCCTTTCCTATGTTCTGGTAATGTTCGTTTATGAACCATTTGCCTGCGGCTACCTTAACTTAGGTATCGTTGGCATCGGAAAAGCCTTCTTGTTCTCCTATGAGTTGTATCTTTTTGAGGACGTCGTTGGAAAAGGCGGCCTTAGCCGGATATTCACCATTCATAATGGCTTATATAATCTAACTTCCTCGGGATTGAACCTAAGTAGTTCCTATATCTATCTTTCGGCTGGCTTTGAAACTTTCTTCGGTA
>CAMOQM010000056.1 GCA_946622925.1 uncultured Caryophanales bacterium
CCTTGACGATCATGACGTCTTGTTCGTTAACGTCTTTGACTTTGGATGAGCCTCTCAACGAGACCCAGTTATTGCGAATCCTTAATTCCATGGTTTTATCCTCTTTTTATCTACCCATTAGAATACAAAATTCGTTATAAAAACGGAAGGAAACGTTATTAGAAGCCGGGGTTTTGACGGCTTGGATTGCAATATCCAGTTGTCTACAATTTGTATACGACTAATAAAAAATCCCTGAATCAATCAGGGAAATTTTCAATTTGGTGCGGGGAATGAGACTCGAACTCACACGGGTTGCCCCATACGCCCCTCAAACGTATGCGTCTACCTATTCCGCCATCCCCGCGGCGAGAGAGATTATAAGATTAGCCTAAACAAATTGCAACCACGATTACGCATACGCCGGGAAGAAGGCGCAGGCGATGAGGAAGTAGATGACCAAGGTCAAGGCATCCATGATGGTGGTTAGCATCGGTTGCGAAAGCAAAGCCGGGTCCTTTTTGATGGCGGAAGCCCCCATCGGAAGGAGGGTACCGACGCATTTGGAAACGAAGATCGCCGAGAACATGGTAAGGGCGACTAGGGACGAGAATAGCAAGGCATGGGAGGAGAATTCCCAAGTCCAGCAATTGCCGTTCCAGATATTGGTGTTGGTGAAATCTAACGGGGTTTCGGCGGGAATTACGCCAAGGTTAACGATGCCGGTATATTGCTCGATGGTAATCCAAAGGAAAGCGAAGGCGCCCACTATTGCGGCAACGATGGCCGCGGCTCTTATTTCTCTCCATAGAACTTTGCCGGTATCCTTTGGCCCAAATTCATCTAAGGCCAAGGCGCGGATCATCAAACCTGTGGTTTGCCCACCGGCGTTTCCGCCCGTATCCATTAAGGCGGGGACGAAGGCGATGAGGATGCCCATTGAGGCGAAGATACGTTGGGATTCCAAACGGTTGAGGATCATCGTGGTAAAGGTGCCTAGGACCAATAAAGCGATGAGCCAGGGGAAGGACTTCTTGGCGTTTTCCCAAGGGGTGGTCTCCATATAGGACTTCGAGGAAGGGGACATGTGGGTGGCTAAAGCCAAGTCCTCTTGGGCTTCTTCGGTCATGACGTCGACGGCGTCGTCGACGGTGATAACGCCGATTAGGCAACGGTCCTCATTGAGGACGGCCATGGCGTTAAGGTCGTAACGGCGGAACATTTGGGCGATTTCTTCTTGGTCGGTGGAAGTATAGCAATAGGCCACGTCGATATTCATGATATCTTCGAGGGTTTCGTCGTCTTTAGCAAAGATCAAATCGTCTAAGTCGGCGGTTCCCACGAACTGGCGGGAACGGTTACGGACGAAGATGGTATAGATAGTTTCGGCGTCTTTACCTTTGGCCCTTATTTCGGCGATGGTTTTGGCCACGGTGGTGGTGGAAGCAAATTCCAAGTACTCGGTGGTCATTAAGGCCCCGGCGGTCCCATCCTTATAATTAAGTAAGGTATTGATATCGGCCCGCATGTCCTTATCGGCGGCCTTTAAAACACGGGAAGCTAAATTAGCCGGCATTTCGGCGACCGCGTCGACGATGTCGTCGGCGGACTGGGAGTTAATGACGGTGACGAGTTCCTTATCGGTCATCGCCTTGATGAGGTTTTCTTTGGTGTCCTGGGAAAGGCCATCGAAGAAATCGGCGGTGTATTCGGATTTGACGAGCCGGAAAATGGCGATTAGATCGCTAGGTTCGAAGTCGTTGGCGGCTTCGGCGATATCGATGGTCGGAACCTTTTCGAAGACGTCGATTAGGCCAGTCCGGTTTTTGGTCCTGACTAGCTGGAGGAGGTCTTCGGGGGTAATCTCGGTAACGATTACGTTTTCGTGTTCGTTTTCCATGCTCGCTTCCTCCTTATGGAGAAAAAGATACCTTTCAAGATGACGTTTGAAAACCAAAAAATAATTTTTGGGGCCAAAAAGAGCAATTTCGGTGCTTATTGGAAGAAAGATAACTATAATGAAAACGTTTTAGAGAGGTAAACAAAACTATGGAAAACAAAATATTGGTTGAAACCAGCGCCCGTCATATCCACCTTGACCAGGCTTCTTTCGACTATCTTATGGGAATGGAAGAAGGAAAGCACGCCGAACTAGAAGTTCGTTCCATGCTCTCCCAACCCGGCCAATACGTTTCGACCACCCGGCTTAACCTCGTTGGTCCCGTCAATCCCAAAACCGGCAAGCCCCGCACGATCAACGGCGTCTCGATCCTTGGACCTTTAAGGAAGGAAAACCAAGTTGAGGTCTCCGCCACCGACGCCCGTACCTTAGGCGTCAAAGCCCCGATCCGCCAATCCGGCGAAGTCGCTGGCAGCGCCCCCATCACCCTGGTCAATCCCGAGAACGGACGTTCCCTTGATCTAAAAGAAGGCGTCATCATCGCCAAGCGCCATATCCACATGACTCCGGAAGATGCCGAGAACTTCGGCGTTTCCGACAATGAAATCGTCTATGTCCGTTTGGTCACCCCCGAACGTGAAACCATCTTCGGCGATGTCGTGGTCAGGGTCTCCCCCAAGTTCTCCCTTGCCATGCATATCGATACCGATGAAAGCAACGCCGCCAATGCCTCGGGCGAAGTCTATGGCGAACTCCTTGAAATCGCCGATGACGATTGTGAGTGCGATGACGGCGAATGCTGCTGCCATAGCAAAGAATAAATGGAACGGACCATCGAATATACGCCCCACGGGGTTTGTTCGAGGAAGATTTTCGTCACCGTCGAGGACGATATCGTTAAGAAAGTCCAATTCGTCGGGGGATGTAGTGGGAATACCCAAGGCGTGTCCGCCCTCTGCGTTGGGCGTAAGCTCGATGAATTAATCCCCATACTAGACGGCATTAAATGCGGGCCCCGCGATACTTCCTGCCCTAACGAACTAGCCAAGGCGTTTAAGGAACTCAAGAATAGTTAAGGAGGTTTATCCTCCTTTTCTTTTATGATCTTTGAGGTTGATTATTGTTCCCCTTTCCTATAAGATATGTCCCGCAGCAAAAAAGCTGACATGACATCCAGAAGCGTACCCCGCGGCAATGGAACGCTAGCAACTCCGTAAATCCGGTAAGTGCTCGCCGCAGCCTAGATAGCTAGGAACGATGTTAGGGAAAACCTCACTTTTTATGGGCCCCTCGCATCGACGCAGGGGCTTATTTATTAGGAGGAACAACCATGGAAAGAAAACTATTCACCAGCGAATCCGTCGCCGAGGGCCATCCCGATAAGGTCGCCGACCAAATCGCCGATGCCATTTTAGACGAGGCTTTGCGTTTAGATGAGCACGCTAGGGTCGCCTGCGAAGTCTTCACCAGCACCGAATTCGTTTTAATCGGCGGGGAAATCACCTGCAAAGGGACCATCGATTACGAAGGTATCGCCCGAAAGGTGCTCCGCAAAATCGGCTATACCAATCCCGAATATGGCATTGGGGCCGATACCTGCGAGATAAAAGTGGTGGTTAAAAAACAATCCCCCGATATCGCCCAGGGCGTCGATAGGGGCAGCGCCTTAGAACAAGGGGCGGGTGACCAAGGCATCATGTTTGGCTATGCCACTAGTGAAACCGAAGGCTATATGCCCTTGGCTATTTCCATCGCCCATAAACTAGTCAGGACCGCCACCGAGATGCGCAAAGAAGGCCGCTTCCCCGGGGCCCGTCCGGATATGAAGAGCCAAGTCACCATGGATTTCACCGATGAGAAGAATCCGCGCATCGATACCATCTTGATGTCAGTTCAGCATAATCCCGACGTGGATATGGATTCTTTCCGGGCCTTTATCCATGAGAATATCATGATTCCGGTCGCCAAATCCTTTGGTTATAACACCGATTTCAAATACCTAATCAATCCCACCGGGGCCTTCGTCATCGGAGGTCCGCAGGGCGATACCGGTCTAACCGGCAGAAAACTTATCGTCGATACCTATGGCGGAAGTTCCCGCCATGGCGGGGGAGCTTTCTCCGGCAAAGACCCTTCTAAGGTTGACCGTTCCGGATCCTACTATGCCCGTTATATGGCCAAAAACATCGTCGCTAGCGGCGCCGCCGATAAAGCCGAAGTCCAGCTTAGCTACGCCATTGGGGTGGCAGAGCCTTTATCCATCCGCGTCGATACCTTTGGCACCGAGCATGTCTCTAACGATAAGATCTTAGCGGCTTGCCGCGAGGTCTTCGACGCTAGGCCGGGAGCTATCATCTCCGTCTTTAAGTTGACCACCCCCGATTTTAAGTATGCCGATACCTGCAATTATGGGGCCTTCGGTCGGCCTGATCTTAACTTGCCCTGGGAGAAGTTAGATAAGGTTCCCCAACTCCGCAAAATCCTAGGAATTTAAGCCTTTTTAAGAATTTTTAAGCGAAAAATGTGCCGATGGAATCAACCAAAGCACGTTTTTCTTTTATTTCAAGTCTTTATTATTGCCTATTATTGGTTACAATAATGGTGTAAGCCCTAAGGAGGGGCAGTATAGACATATGAAATACCAAATCATCGGCAAGAACATCGAGGTGACCGATTCTATTCGCGTCGAAATCGAAAAGAAGCTTGGGCGTATGGACAAGTATTTCGTCATTAATGACGACGTACTATGCCGCGCCGTGGTCCGTTCCTATAAAGTCGGCGCCAAGGTGGAGGTCACCATCTTCACCAAGGCCATGGATTTCCGTGCCGAAGTCAAAAACGACGATTTATACGCCGCCGTTGACTTAGCCATCGATAAACTCGAGGGTCAAATGCGGAAACTGAAGACCAGAATGGATCGGACGAAAGAAGCCGATTCCCTCGGCAAAGCCTTGGCCTTCGAAAACATCGAAATGGACGAAGAGGAATATAACGAAATCGTCCGTACCAAATCCATTTACCTAAAGCCCATGACCATCGACGAAGCGATTACCCGGATGGAAGCTTTAGGCCATGCCTTCTTCCTTTATCTAGATAGCGACGATGACCAAATCGCGGTCGCCTATAAGAGGATCGACGGCGGTTATGGCGTCATCCAAGCCGAGAATAAACTTAAATAAGCAATTCCTCCATTCTCCTTTCTATCGGGGCGGGAAACCGCCCCTTTCCTTTCGGGTTAATCGCTTGCGTTTCTATAAGAAAATAGTATAGTAGCGTCACTATGAGTTATGTCTTTGCCACCGACCTAGATGGAACCCTCTTCTATCCGAAAAAAAGGTTCGGGATGATCGATAAGAAGAACATCGCTTTTCTCCGCCATATCAAAGAAGATGGCGGTAGGGTGGTTTTGGTTTCTTCCAGATCCATTGGCTTCCTGGATAAGGTTTCTAAGAAGCTAGGTTTCGAAGTCGATTATATCGGCACCGATGGAACCACGGTGGTCGCCGATGGCAAGCGGATTCGCGATGAGTTCTTTGAAAGTAGCGCCCTTAAGGCCTTAGTCACCGACCTCCGCACCAATTACGATCCGCCCCTTTTCATCGCTTCTAGCCATGAGCATCCTTTAATCCTAACTAGGACCCAAGTCAGCCACATGACTAACTTCATGTACGTCCTTTACCAAGCCGTGCAGGGGGTTTACCGCGAGAAATGGGTCCGTTCCGACCATGTTTTCTTCCGGGAAATCGAAAATGGCAAAGTCCATAAACTGATGGTTTTGATTGGCCTAACCAAGAAGAAGCGGCTAAGGTCCTATCAAATCACCCAAGAGCTCCAAAAGAAGTATCCCGATTTCGAATTCGTCTGGCTCGACCAATTCATCGAAATCACCCCCAAGGGGTGTTCAAAGGCTTCCGGATTGGAGTTTTATCTTGATTCCTTGGGCTTAAATCGTGATAATGTTGTGGTTGTCGGCGATTCTGGCAACGACGTTCCCATGCTTGATGCCTTCAAAGGCCATAGCTATGCGATGAAACACGCTCCCGAAAAAGTGAAGGAGCATGCTTCAGGAGTCGTTAGCCGCGTTTACGAAATCGAAGAAATCTTATACCCATCGGCGGATAAGAGAAAATAGCCGAGAAAGAAGTAAAGTATGAACCAGATCAGCGAAGTACTAACCACCTTAATCCATTACAACGTCGCCGTCCGCGACACTTTGGAGTATTGCTTACGCAAAGACAGCTTTGACCCCAGGATGTACGAAGAAAAGAAGCGTTCCATCTTAGTCGAAGTCGATCAGCACACTCCCTTAAAAGACATCATCGACCACTCGGGCGAAAATGGCGAGAAGCTTGAAAAGGCCATCCGCGATTTCTATGCCGAGGTCTATGGCGATGACTCCACCATTTTGAAGAATGCCGATGATGGCCTCCGCGTCGACCACGCCCAACACCAAGCCATCTATCAACATGTCCTCCCCATCCACGAAGACGTCAACAACATGATCCTTGGCGTTTTGGCCGATGGCCATAAGAACAACCTCGACGTGGCCGAAGCCGAAAAGGTC
>CAMOQM010000057.1 GCA_946622925.1 uncultured Caryophanales bacterium
AAACGCTGGTGAGGGATGGTCGGCTATCTCCTCCGCAGGCGGCTAGGCAAAATAAGGGTCCACCTAGGGCTAATGCAGTAATAAGAAGATGGCGCTTTCTCATAACGGTTCTCGTTTGGTAATTATAAACCACCAAATATATTATTTGCTAATTGGAAAAGGGGAAGTGTTTTACGTGCCGTTATTATCCTTTGTATCCCCAAACTACGGGTATTTTGTCGAGAAAGTTCCAGGTTGGGAACCATGTTTTGGGTTGGCTAGCGACCTCACAATAGACGGTTAAGGAAAAGCAGCCTTCAAAGACGATATCCCCCATATAAGTCACAGAAGAAGGAATGACAATCGAAGTCAAAGAAGTACAGGACTCGAACGCTCGCTCTTCAATGGAGGTCACCGAGGATGGGATATTGACGGTCGCCAAAGAAGCACAACCTCTAAAGGCCCGTTCGGCGATGGAAGTGACCGATGAAGGAATATCGATTGAAGTCAAACCAGAACCATCAAAGGCGGATTGGCCGATGGAAGTAACTGAGTTGGGAATGGCAATCGAAGTCAAAGAAGAACAGCTTCTAAAAACATAATAATCGATGGCTTTCACAGTTGTTGGGATGGAGACCGACGTTAATGACGAACAACCGCTAAAAGCGGCACCACCAAGGGAGGCGACCGAGGATGGTATCGTTATTTCCTTGAGAGAGGAGCAGTCACGGAAGGCGCTGATTCCGATTGAGGTCACAGAGGAAGGGATGTCCACGGAAGTTAGCGAAGAGCAATTATGGAAGGCATAAGTGCCGATTTCGGTAACGGGAAGGCCTTTATGCTCCGATAAGATGGAGGCCTCGCCCAAATCCTTATCTGCATCCGTCACCATAACCTTTTTTGAGTTGATGGTTGTGTACTGAATTCCATCGACTTTCTCGCTGATTGTTCCCCAAATAATGGTGTTTTCGCTTTCGGCGGCCCAAAATCTGTCCCAATACTCTGGCTTCGATTTAGCTTCGCAATAAAATGTCACGGAAGAGATGCGCGAAAAGGCATATTCGCCAATGCCTTTCACCGAAGACGGGATAAAAACCGTGGACAAAGAAGTGCATTCTTGGAAGGCTGACATGCCGATTGAGGTTAAAGAGGAAGGGAAAGACAAGGAAGACAATGCTTTGCATTTTTCAAAGGCAGAACTTTCGATTGTAGTCACCGAAGAAGGAATATCAATGGAAGTCAAATGGGTGCAGCCAAAGAATGCTCCTGAATCAATCTTCCTAACCGAGTATGGGATTTCGATCGTTTCCAAATCGAAACAGTAGTTGAAGGCATATTTTCCTATGAAAGTGACCGATGAAGGGATAACGACATCTTTCAAGTGCTTGCATTCGTCAAACATGCGATCTGGTATGGAAGCCACGGAAGCGGGGATTTCTATGGAGGTTAGGCATGTGCATTTGGCAAAGGCGTTTTTTCCTATGGATGTAATTGAGGGGGGAATGGTGAAGGTATTTAGGCTTTGGCAGTCGTAGAAGGCATAATCTGGGATGGATGTCACCGATGATGGTATGGTGGGGGAAGATAGGTTGATGCAGCTGGCGAACGCATATGACCCAATGGACGTCACAGACGAGGGAATCGCGATGGAACGCATGTAGATGCAGTTCTTAAAGGCTTTCTCCTCGATTTTGGTCGTTCCTGGTTTGATGATGGCGTGGAAGAAGGACTTTGGGGCCTTCTCGGAAAAACTGGTCCCATCGACAAAGGCGGTCCCATAGGGCTCTTCCCAACTGGGTAGGTATTGGACGCCGTCTTTTTCGTAATAGGTGAGGTTGCAACCGTCGAAGGCGTGGTCCGCAACTTGGGTGAGGTTCCCTTCGATGCGAAGGTCGGTGATGTCTGTTTCGGCAAAGGCATATTCCCCGATGGAAGTGATGCTTTTGCCTAGCAAGACGGTCGTTATGCCTTTGCGGCCATAGAAGGCATGGTCGGCCAATCCGACGATTGGGGCGGTCGCGCCGTCTTCGCCCGTGGCTTGCGAGGGAACCTGTAAGCAGGACAGGGAGCCTTTGTAGTCACCGATTAGGTATCCGCCGCGGTCGGGGTCATAGAAGAGGGAGAAATCCTCGAATTTGGCTTCTTCGGCCTCGACGCCCACTATCCCTTCCGTCGATTCTTCCGACGATATGGAAACGCTACTAAGGGATGGCTCGGCGCAGGAGGCTAGGCAAAATAATGGCCCAAATGTGGCTAGAGCGTGGATAAGTAAACGAGCTACCTTCATAACCTTTCTTTAGTGATGTCATTAGTCTATGCCAGACAAGCAAACCACGGAATAAACAAAAAAGCGCCAATTATATGGCTTGTCAGGCATGAACGTTTCAGGTTTTTACACAATTAGATAATTGTTTAAATACTTCTCGGTTTCCGTTTTCTTACTATACAATAAAATCGTTATGAAGAAGATTTGGGTAAGCTTAGTCAACGTATTAATCATGCTTGGCATGTTTTCTTTCGTTGTGGTCTATTCAGTTATTGAAGCCAACAACGCGACCCAGGCCCAGATAGACCACTTCGAGCATACGACGGTTGCCATGGAGCGCGTTACCGAGAATTACTTTGAAGGCGAGCAACGTATCTGCGACGTTTGGACCCACTATATAAACAGCGAAGGCATGACCATTGATGAAGCCGCTTCTTTCATCAGGAGTTCCCATGTCTTACCAAGTGCGTCCGCCCATATCGTTTATTTGGATACGATGACGGGGCTATCCACCAAACCTAAGCAAGGGACGAGCGACGTATTTGAGGTCTCCTATAGTAACATCGATTTATTAAAGGACCTTTCCTTCATCAAAGGAGTCGGCAGCATCAACGTTTCTCGGGCCTATACCAACCCGATGAACGGGACCCAATCCATCGCTTTCTGCAATTACGTTAATTTAAATGACGGGGGAACCACCAAACAAGCCGTCTTGTTACGTGTCTTACCCGAATCCGAATTGAAGAGCAAATGGGTTTTCCCGCAGGAAGAATATGAAAGCGCCGAGCTCTCCGTCATCGACGTCCATGGGGATTACATCATCAAAGGCAATTCTTTTAAGAACTCCAATTTTTACCAATTCTACAAATCCTATAATAACGTCGAATCCACGACTGAGAGCCAATTCATCGAGAAGATCACCACCATGATAGGCTCCTTTAGAATGTTTAATTCCCAGGGTGAGGAGTGCATTTTATCCCATACGCCCTTTGACGGCACCGTCGCTGGAGGTTGGACCCTCATCAGCTTGATGCCGATGAAAGATCTCAAGGTCAACACCCAGAACTGGTTGCTTATCGGGGTCACCTCTTCGGCCTTATTGGTCTTGCTCGTCTTCGACTTGGTCGTCATGAGCGTCTTTAACAAGAAACTCAAGGAAACCGCTAAGGAAGCCGAGTTAGCAAGCCGGGCCAAGACCGATTTCCTTTCCGCCATGTCGCATGATATCCGTACCCCGATGAACGCCATCATCGGCCTTACCACCCTTACGGAAAACAACCTTGGCGATAAGAAGTTGGTGAACGAAAACCTCCATAAGATCAACCTCGCCAGCAACCACCTGCTTACCTTGATTAACGATATCTTGGATATCTCCAAGGTCGAAAGCGGCAAGCTTAACTTCAGCCCTCAGAACTTCTCCATCGTCGAAACGGTCGAAAACCTCATGAACCTCTCCCAGCCGATGATCAAGGAAAAGAACATCGACTTTAGCTTCCATATTTCCAAGATGGACAAGGAATATCTTTATGCCGACCAGCTTAGGCTCAATCAGATTTACATCAATTTGCTTTCCAACGCGATTAAGTACACCGAACCCGGCGGCAGCGTGACCGTCGATATGAAGGAAGAAGAAAGCGAAAAGGAAGGCTGCGTTAAACTGACTTATCGCGTTTCCGATACTGGCATCGGCATGAGTCCGGAATTCATGGCTAGCCTTTATCAACCCTTCTCCCGTCAAACCGATAGTCGGGTCAATAAGATTCAGGGCACCGGACTAGGTTTAGCCATCACCAAACAGATGGTCGACCTCATGGAAGGCAGCATTGATTGTAAGTCCGAACAAGGCAAGGGAACGACCTTTACCGTCACTTTGGATTTACCAATCGCCGATACCCAACGGGAGAACATGAAATTCGAAGCCATGGACGTCCTTATTGTCGATGACGATGACGTCTTGCTGGAAACCGCGGTCGATACCTTACAATCCCTTGGCCTTAACGCCGAACAAGCCGGCAGCGGATTTGAGGCCCTTGGCTTAATCAAACACCGGGAAGGCACGGGCAAGAACTACGATATCGTGATCGTCGATTTGAAGATGCCAGATATCGATGGTATTGAGACGATTCGCCGTATCCGTTCCGAAGTCAAGTCCAGCGTTCCCATCCTCTTGATCTCGGCCTATGCTTGGTCCGACGTAGAGGAAGAGGCTAAAGAAGCCGGCGTCAGCGGATTCCTTACTAAGCCCTTATTCCGTTCCACTCTCTATGATAAGATCTCCGAGATACTTGGAACCAAAGCCGAATCCAAGGAAATCGAAAGCGATTATTCAGACCTAGAGGGTATGAATATCCTCGTTGCCGAAGATAATGATATTAACTGGGAAATCGTCTCGGCTTTGTTGGCCATGTATGGCATTACCACCGAACGGGCCGAAAACGGGGCAATTGCCTTAGAAAAGATTAAAAACTCCGCAGAAGGGGCCTATTCACTCGTCTTTATGGATATCCAAATGCCGGAGATGAATGGTCTAGAAGCCACGAGGGCCATTCGGGCCTTAGAAGGACATTGGGCCCAGTCAATCCCCATCGTGGCCATGACCGCGGACGCCTTCTCCGAGAACGTCACCGAATGTCTAAACGCCGGCATGAACGGCCACATCGCCAAACCCATCGACATCAAACTCGTCATCAAAGTGATTCAGAAGATCAAAGTGGAATCGATAAAAAGCTAAAACGTCTGGCCCTTTCCTTATCAAGACCGCTATCTTATAGCCGTCCTGCGGGGCGGCTTTAAATTTAACCTATGGGTACTCCCTTAATCGTGGATTTAGGTTACAATATAAGGAATCAAGTCAAACAATAATGGTGTTTGAAAGACTTAAACCTTAAATAATTATTAAACCATGGCCGAAAAAGAGATTAACCGTAACAAAGGCAACTTCTTAGTTAAAAAGACCGTCTTGATCGTCGATGATGAGGAAATCAACGTCGAGATCATGTCCGCGATCTTGGCGGATGATTTCAATGTCTTGTCCGCTAATGACGGCAAGGTGGCTTTGGACATCTTACAAAAAGGCGACCAAAAGATCGATATGGTCCTCCTTGATATCTTCATGCCGACGGATGGAAGGGAAGTCTTAAAGGTCAGGCAAAGCGATCCTAATATCAAACGCATTCCTTTCATCGTCTGCACTAGCGACAAGAACATCGAGGAAGAATGTTTCCACCTAGGGGTCAATGACTTCATCAAGAAACCCTATGAGAACCCTGACATCATCGTGGCTAGGATAAAGCGAATGATCGAGCTTTACGAAGACCGTTCCATCTTAAAGGAAGTCGAAAGGGAAAAGCGCACCAACCTCTATAACGTCCAATTCTTCAAAAAATACGCCAAGCAATTCGATTCAAATTTCCCTTCCTTGCCTAAGGATATGGTTTCGATTTCCATCAATCGTTTCCGGCTTATAAACGAGTTATACGGACAAGAGTTCCTCAACCGGATACTATTGGCCATCGCCGGAGAATTAAACGAATATCTAAGTGGTTATAGCGGCCTAATTGGCAAGGATGATGGCAGTGCCTTCCTTATCTATTGTCAGCATCATGACGATTACAAAGATCTTCCCATTAGGCTAAACGAAGCGGTCAAAAAGGCCGTCAACGACATCAACGTATCCTTTAGAATCGCGATTTACCCCGATGTCGATCCGTCCTTAGACAAAGATATCGTCATCGATAGGGTCAAGACCGCCGCGGATTCCCTTTCTAGCGATTATGGTGGTGGCATTGCCCTCTATAGCCACGAAAACCAAGCTAGGACCCTCCATAACGAGGAACTTGTCGAAGAATTCCCCTTGGCTTTAGAAAGCGGGCAATTCCAACTTTATTTCCAACCGAAATATAACATTCAAGCCGATAAGCCTTTCCTTTGCAGCGCCGAGGTTCTTCTTAGGTGGATTAGCCCGAAGTTTGGTTT
>CAMOQM010000058.1 GCA_946622925.1 uncultured Caryophanales bacterium
AAAGACCATTCTTCGGCCGTGGCCTTAAGGCGAAACGTCGGTTATTGCGTTTTAATATGCGCCTGCGCCGACTTCATCCCATCTTCTTTCTGGCTGCCCGAACTTGTCCATGGGGACTGGGGCGCCCAAAGCGAGGTCGCTTTGCTCTTGCTAACCGGCGCGGTCGCCCTTTTATCGTTTACGGCCGTCATATTATTCGCTTTGTCCTTAGTGGTGGACGAAAGGACACCTGGAGGAGAAGGCTGGCGTAAAATCACTTTCGTGGCCAATATCTTCTTCTTGCTTGCCTCGATTAGCGCCATCACCTTGGTTATATTGGAAAGGAAATTCCCGACCTGGTTAATGGTCTTTGAATGCATTTCGAAAGCTGCCCCATTTGTGCCGGGCATCGTTATCTTCGTTAGATTATCCCGTTCTCCCAAGAGCACGGATCTATATTGATTAGGCTGCTTTATTAAGGGTCTCGCCGATCTTCTCGATGAGGCCTTTTTTCTTTAGCGAGATGGCTTCGGCGATAGTGGCGGCGATGGTCTCGGCTTTGGATTTACCATGGCACTTCAAGACGATCTTTTTGGCGCCTAGAAGTGGGGAGGAACCTTTCTTGGCGTATTCAAAGGGTTTCTTGACTCCCTTTAGGGGCTTGATCATGAAGAGGGCCCCGATTTTGGTGATGATGTTTTTAAAGATGGCGGCTTTAAATAAATCGGAAATGAAATAAGCTCCGCCTTCCAATGATTTAAGGAAGACGTTACCTGAGAAGCCATCGCAAACGACAAGATCGGCTTCGCCATTGATGACGTGATCACCTTCGATGTTGCCGACGAAATTGAGATCGCTGGCTTTTAATAACTCATAGGCGGCTTTGGATAGTTCGTTGCCTTTGCCTTCTTCCTGGCCAACCGATAAGACGGCTATTTTGGGGGAAGGGTTACCCATGGCTTTTAGATAGCTATCCGCCATGATGGCGAATTGATAAAGGTATTCGGGCTTGCAATCCATATTGGCCCCGACGTCGATTAGGTAGGTACGTCCCCCTTTCTTATTGGGGATGCAGGCTAGTAATCCAGGACGAGCAACGCCCGGGATACGCCCAATGCGAAGGACGGTCCCGGAAAGCAGGGCCCCGGTTGGACCGGCGCTAACCAAAGCAGCGATATCTTCTTCTTTGCGGAGGGCTTCGAAGGCCACGGCCAAAGAGCAATTGGGTTTTTCCTTAAGGAAGGTGGCGGGGTGATCGGTATTTAAAACGGCTTCGGTGGCGTTAAGGAAGGAAATCCTATCCATGGGGGCACCCTTTTTGATTAGGGCTGGTTTTAGTTCCTCTACTGGACCGGCTAAGATAAGCTCCAAATCCGGGTTTTCTTTTAAAGCCAAAACCGAGGCTTCGATAGTTGAGAGCGGGGCATAGTCCCCACCAAGGGCGTCTAAAATGATTTTCATATTCCCTATTATCGTTGTTTCCTTTACTAAAACAAATAAAAAAGCGAAAAGGTATCACCCTAGGCTTATCTATGATAAGATAGGCGCGTTATGAGCGATGATTCCGTTTTTGAAAAAGCCAAAAACCATTCGTTAGACAACGAAGTGGAGATATTGACCTCGAAGAATTGCGGGTGTTATTTTTGCCGTTCCATTTTCTCGGCGCGGGAAATAACCGACTGGGATTATGAAGACGGACATACCCAAGCCCTATGCCCAAAATGCGGCATGGCTTCGGTTATTGGGGATGCTAGTGGCTTTCCCATTGAGAAAGAATTCCTTAAGGAAATGAACCTCCGTTATTATGGACCGGACTATATCCGTTCCCATCCCGAAGCCGCGACCGTTTATCTAGATCGCTATTTCGGGGGTAAGGTCACCCATAACGAGAAAAACGAAAAACTGGCGATTTCCTATTTAAAGACCTTAGTGGATGCTAAAGACGCCAGGGCCGCCATTGCCTTAGGGGCGCTATATGAATCGGGAGGCCATTTCTCCAAACCCGACTTAGCCAAGGCCGAGGCGGTTTATTCTTTGCCGTTTTTAAAGGGCAATTCCAAAGCCTTAGCTAGGCTTGGTTCGCTTTATCTCAATGGATATGTCGGCAAGTTAAGTCGTTGGCAGGCTTTTGAAGCCATCATGAAATCGGCGGTGGCTAATGATTTTGAAGGCATCTTCTATTTGGCCAATTGCTATTTCGATGGGTTCTATGTCGATGCCGATCCCGAATATGCCTTCGGCCTTCTTTATGACGTTTTCCCGGAAGTCTACGATAAATTCTTGCTTAACCGCCAAGATAGCGTCGACTTTGTCGATTTCACCTATGGAATCGGGGGATGCCTCCACGAAGGACTTGGCACCCAAAAAGACGATGACCGGGCCTTAAGATATTTCCTAATGGCCGAACTTGCCATAAGAAACAAAACCAATAATAGCGGGGAAATCGATCCAATCGGGGATAAAATCCGCGAGAAGATTTCCGATATCGCCATTCCCTTAGGCCTCCATAAATCCGAAATGGTCTTTGATCAGGATACTTTCTACGATTCCTTTTCCGAAGGTAACCAAAGCAATGAAAGAAAACGTTTGGTGAAAGCCATCTATGATTCGCAAACCCAAGTCTGCGAAATGACCATCGCCTTCGATAAGCCCGTGATCATGGTTGACGAAGGTTCGTTAAATGCCGAAGTGGTGCACGGAGAGACTAATTGGAGATTCACCGGGGTGGTCCGTTATGAAGGTCCCGAAAGCGGGGAATTCACCGGGGTGATATCCCCAAGCGAAGGAATCTGGATTTTCATAGACGAGGAAAAAGAAGGCCCCGTGGCTTTCATGTTCTTCGATGCCCCTTATAACGAAGGTGAAGCCGAATGACCGCCTTCACTCCTTTGAAAAAATATAGATTCAAGGTCTTTGTCGCCCCTTTATTTAAACTCATCGAATGCGTTTGCGAAATCGCCGTCCCCTTTTTGGTTAGGGCCATCATCGACAATTGCTTCGACGTTAATGGTAGTCATTACCATGACCTCGGTTTTGCTTTAGGCATGGGTGGGATAATCCTCGGATTTGCCGTCCTTGGCTTTTCCTTTACCATGATCACCCAATATTTGGCCGCGAGGGTATCCGCGGATTATGGCTATGATTTAAAACAAACCATCTACCGTCATATCGAAGAATGCTCACCTAAGCAAATCGAAGACTATGGAAGGGAAAAGGCGGTAAATTTATTAGGCAGCGACTCCTCGGCCTTACAAAATGGGGTTCAATATTTCATGCGCCTACTCGTTAGGGCACCTTTTTTGGTCTTAGGATGCCTTGTTGCCGGCTTTATCATCAATATCTATGCTGGGGCCGCTATATCCGTGGCTTTATTACTTTGCGGCCTCGTTATCTTTTTCTATATGAAGAAAGCCCCAAGCAAATACCAAAGATTGCAGGCCGAGCTCGATGTCTTGGCCGCCTCTAGCGGAGATATGATTAGGGGCATCAGGGTAATCCACGGGTTTTCTAAAGAAACAAGGGAAAGCCAGAAATTTGAAGTTAAGGCCGATAATTACCAAAAGGTTGCCAAAGGGATTTGGCGCTTCACCTCTTTTGTTAATCCCCTTACCTTCGCCACCATCAACTTAGCCCTTATCGTCGTGCTTTTCATGGGCTCTTATTCCTATGATTCCACTTTGCTTAGCGTCGGTTCGATCGTGGCCCTTTCCTCTTTATTGACCCAGGCTTTGGCCGCCCTTCTCCAATTTTCGACTTTGGCCACCAATTTATCAAAGGCCATCGCTTCCAAGCGGCGTATTGACGCCTTCTTGGGCATTGAATCCAAAATCGTCGGGGGATCATTAGAAAATGAACCCGACCTTAAAGTGGGGGAGCCTCTTTATGCCTTAGAAAACGTCACTTTGTCCTTTGGCGGCGATAAGCCGGTCCTAAGTGACCTTAACCTTACCATCAATAAAGGGGAAAGGATTGGGATAATCGGCGGTACCGGTTCAGGCAAATCCACCTTCCTTAATCTCTTGTTTAGATATCTTGATCCTAGCGAAGGCACCGTTTATTTCAAAGGCCACCCCATTAAGGAAAGTAAACTATCCTCTATCCGGGGAAGCATAGCTTCGGTTAGCCAAAAAGGCGGGCTTTTCCAAGGCAGTATCAAAGATAATTTGACTTTGGGATTACATTTTGATGATGAAACGATCGCCAAGGCGTTAAAACAAGCCGATGCCTTTGGCTTTGTCTCGGCTTATCCAGATTATTTAGACCACGAACTTGTGGAACTTGGCTCTAACCTTTCAGGCGGACAAAGGCAAAGATTATTGATCGCTAGGGCGCTACTACATAAACGGGAGATATCTTTTTATGATGACGCCACTAGCGCCCTTGACTACGCGACCGATTCAAGGGTCCGTAAGGCGATATTTTCCAATAAGGAAGACACCATATTATTTGTTTCCCAAAGGGTTACCTCGGTGATGGGGTGCGACCGCATATTCGTTTTCGACGATGGCAAAATCGTCGGGGAAGGCAAACACGAGGAGTTATTAAAGACTTGCCCTGTGTATTGGCAGACCTATCAGGCGCAGGTGAAAAGGCAATGAGGAATATCAAAGTGCTTTTCGTTTACCTGAAGGGTCAAAGCAAATATGCCGTACTGGGTTTAGTTTTTGCTCTATTCTCGGTAGGTACCAAATTAGCCATCCCTTATTTCATTGGGCTTAGCATTGACTCTATCAGGGCGGGCGAGATGGCCATTCAAACCTATCTATTCTGGATATTGGGTCTATTGATTGTCGGGGCCATTTCCCGCTTCTTCTTTGATTATTTCATCCGAATCACCGGAGAAAGGATCGTTAAGTCGATGCGGTGCGCCCTTTACGACAAGATGTTAGTTTTGCCAATTAGTTACTTCGATAAGCGTAAGGAAGGCGATTTATTGCTGCTATTCACCAACGACATCGATACCATCCGAACCGGTATCGTAAGCGGCGGGGCTTCTTTATTCGAAGGCATCGTGGCCATTGGGGCGACGATTGGCTTAATGCTTTATCTCAATTGGCTACTGTCCATCATCGTAATCGCCCTAACTCCCCTTTCTCTTATCGTTTCTCGTCTTATTTCTAAGGCCAATTCCAAATCATTTAGGGCCCAAAATCAGCGCTTAGCCGAACTTAGCGCCTTAGGAAACGAATCCCTTGGCAATCTAGAAACCATCCAATCCTATGGAATAGAAGCTTTACGCGAAGAAAAATTCCTAGAAAAGGCTAAGCAAGTCAAAGACGCCCAGTTTAAAGCGGTCTTCGCCGCCTGCTGGATCAATCCTTCATCAAGGCTCGTCAATAACTTGATCTATGGTTCCATCGTCATGGTGGGGTGCTTGCTTTTGGTCAATCAGCCTTCTTTCTTAGGCAAGGTCTTCACCGTTGGCTATCTTTCTTCGTTCCTAACTTATGCCTATCAATATATGACCCCCTTCAACGAAGTGGCCGATGCTTCGGGCGATATCCTTTTCGCCTTAACCGCCTTAAGACGTTTCCAGGAAGTCATGGTTGAGCCTAACGATATTGATGAAGGCAGCAAATCCTTAAGCGAAGAAATCCCTGGTATTGAAGCTAGGGACGTTCATTTTGGCTATAGCCAAGACAAAGAAGTCCTTAAAGGCATCGATTTCTCCATCAAAAAAGGCAAGACCACGGCCTTAGTCGGGACGACGGGATGCGGCAAAACCACGCTTATTAATCTATTGATGCGTTTCTATGATCCTAATTCGGGGACTTTGAAGATCGGGGATGAGGATATCTCGAGCTTCCCCAAGAAAGAGCTGCGTTCCCATTTTGGAATGGTCTTGCAGCAATCGGTTTTATTCCATGGAAGCATTGGGGATAATATCGCTTTTGGGGTGGATAATCCTAGCCAAGAAGAAATCGCCTGGGCCGCCAAACAAGCCAAGGCCGACGCCTTAATCGCTAAGTTACCAAAAGGCTATGACACACCCATTGAATCGACTTTGCTATCTTCTGGCGAACGGCAGTTAATCTGCTTAGCGAGGGTTTTGCTATGCGCCCCGGAAGTGGTGCTGCTAGATGAGGCGACTTCCAATATCGACTTAAGGACGGAAGTGGCCTTAAGCGGTGGCTTTGATACTTTGCTTAAAGGCAAGACCGCGGTGGTCGTGGCCCATCGTTTATCGACCATCGTCGGAGCCGATGAGATTTTGGTTATGGACCAGG
>CAMOQM010000059.1 GCA_946622925.1 uncultured Caryophanales bacterium
AAGGAAAAAACGGGCCGATTTGAGTTTGAGCTTTCTTTTTAGACATAGCCTTTCCTTAGCTAAGGCCAAGCCCCTCAGGAGTCTACTTTCCGAAATCACGATATCTTTAGGGTTGGCTAGTTTAGGTATAGTAAGTTATCTGACTTCCTCTATAGAAGGGGAGATTCAAAATGCCTTTTCCTCCCTGGTCCCGACTTCCACCATAGTGGCTAGTTGCCGCAACGAAATCGGGTCGGGGGTAAGCAACGTTTATGCCGCCTCACTTCAAGATGCCGCTTTTTTGGTCGACGAATATCCGGATTTGATTGAGGACTATGGGACTTGTCTATCCCTTGATTACGAAAACTGGTTTAAAGACGAAAATTACTTCTCTTATTCGACGGGCACCAAACAAGTTATCCTTCCCGGCTTTTCGATGCGAAGTATCAACGATTTCCTTTGGTATAAACCCGGGGCTAGCGAGAACGTTTACCCTCGGCCAAGCGTGAACATGCGGAATGACCAAGTCATCCTAGGGCTTCCTTATGCCACCATGTTCAACGTTTGCTTCTCTTTCTATATCCAACGTAATTACCAATCGTTAGGAGATTATATCGCCGGGCATGGCTGGAAAGTCATTCTCCACGCCTCTAATTATGAATATGGATTCGAAGATGAAGAATTATTTGAAGTGGTCGGAGTGATTGCTACCGACAAACCAGTTATTTATCACGAAAACCATAGATGGAATCAAAATATCCTTCTAGATACGATGAAGTTTAGATCTTCTCAAAAAGAAGAAGTCGCCTCGCCTCAATATGTTTACGAAATACCTTACCTCGATCTTTCGTGTGACATTGGGGATTTCTTTGCCTTATCCAGAAAAGAAGAGGATATGGATAGGTTCGTGTTTGAGCACGTTAATTCCTTCTATCACCCTAGCCTATGCGAAAAAGGCAAAAAGAGCGATCTCCGTCGCCTCTTTGTCTATTCTTGCGATAAGTTTGGGGCTAAATGGACCGATTTGGACCAAATCATGGACGGCTATCCAGATATATTGGGCAGAAATCCATCTAGTCCCGGCGGCTATTTTTCTTCTAGCGATTCCATTTCCTCTGGTTTTGTAAGCAAAGCGTTTCTCGGACCTAACCAAGAAGAATTGTTTGAAGTGGGGGAAAGTTATGGGAACCTTCCTTTGGAAGAAGCAATGCTTCCCATTTCTTTGCCTAAGGGGGTTAAGGACGCTTCTTATCTATCGTTAGGCGAAGGCTCGGTTTCTTTTTCTAGTGACTTATCCTCCATTAAAGAAGGGAGGAGGCCGGAAGGACTAGAAGAATGCGTCTTATCCAGGGGCCTTTTCGAAGAATGGGGAAAGCCGACTTCGATTGGCATGGCCTTAGAGATTTCCGGGGAAGCGGTCGGGGATAGATATGAACGAGATTTCCGTTATTGTGAGCTAAAAGTGGTAGGGATAAAAGAAGAAGATATCGACACCGTGTATGTGATTGACGATTGGACGCTCGATGCTCCTTACGGGCTTTTTGATATGTCGCCGTTTTTGCTTCAGCCTAGCGGAGCCACCTTCTTTTGCAAGAAAGGCAGCGATACTTCCTCGATTATTTCTTCTTTGTCCAAAGCCTTCCCCCAATATAAGTTCGCCGATCCAAGCTTAGAGATAGGCTCCTCGATTTCCTCGACCTTAGGATATATCCAAGTCATCCTTTATGCTTTTTCGGCCATCGCTTTGGCCATGGCGTCTTTGCTATTTATCATCGTCATGGTCATCATGATCACCGAAAATTCCCATGAGGGGAAACTTTTGTTCGCCCTTGGGTTGCCACGGCATTCGATTGGAAAACTCTACCTTTCCCATTGTTACTTCTATGTTGGAATCGGGCTTCTTTCCTCCCTTTTAATCACCATATCGGGGCAGCTGATGGTCAAAGTATATTTGGGGCAAGCCTTTGGCTCGGGTTTAAAAGGCGGGCTTTCCTTTTTGCCGCTTGGCCTAGTGGGACTAGCATCTTTGGCCATGCTTTTGCTTTGTCATTTGCTGGTCGCGCTTATTTCAAAAAGAAAACGTTTCGACTGATTTTTATTGTTTGTTTTTCGCCTTGGGTTATAGTTTTCTTTGGCAAATGCCAGAAAGTCAGGAAGTCCATGAAGGGAACAGTCAAAATGTTCAACAAAGAAAAGGGATTCGGATTTATCCATGCCGAGGATAATCAGGATTACTTTTTCCACTACTCGGCTATCTTGATGGAGAATTACAAAACCGCCGAAAAGGGCGAAGCTGTCGAATTCGAAGTCGAAGAATCCGAGCGTGGGTTGCGCGCTAAAAACGTTAAGAAAGTTGCCTAATAATTTAGGAATATCACCCCGCTAAGCGGGGTTTTTCTTTGCCTTCTTCGAAGATAAGAGTATCATTCCCTTGCTTAGGAGTCTTTTTACCATGTCAATGAAAGCTGGAATTGTCGGTTTGCCTAACGTAGGCAAGTCCACCTTGTTCAATGCCATTACCAATAGTCACGTTGAGGCGGCCAACTATCCTTTTGCCACCATTAAGCCCAACACCGGGGTCGTCGTGGTTCCCGATGCCAGGCTAGATTTCCTCACCCAAATGTTTGAGCCCTTAAAGAAAATAAACGCCACATTTGAGTTCTATGATATCGCCGGCTTAGTCAAGGGGGCCTCCAAAGGCGAAGGCCTAGGCAACCAATTCCTTGCCGCGATTAGAGAATGCGACGCCATCTGCGAAGTCGTGCGTTGCTTTGATTCTAATGAAATCATCCACGTCGAAAATGACGTTGACCCCAAGCGCGACGTCGAAATCATCGATTTGGAACTTGCCATGTCCGACCTCGACAGCGTGGTTGGCCGGATTGGGCGTATCGAAAATAAAGCCAGGGTCACCAAAGAAAAAGGGGCCGTCTATGAAATGGCCATCCTTACCGAATTAAAGAAGACTTTGGAACAAGGGTTACCCGCTAGATTATGCAAAGACCTTACCGAAGAGCAGATGGCCTATGCCAAAAAGAATTTCTTCCTTTTGACCCTTAAGCCGATCCTCTATGTGGCTAACGTGGCTGATACCGACTATGCCGACCTTGCTTCCTGCAAATATTATCAGCAACTTAAGGAACTAGCCGCTTCGCAAGGCGCCGAATGCATTCCCGTCTCTTGCCAAATCGAATATGAACTATCCGAATTAGGTCCTGAAGAGAAAAAAGAATTCCTCGCTTCTTTGGGAGCTGAGGAATCGGGCTTAGATAAACTAACCAAAGCCGCTTATAAACTACTTAATCTCTCTACTTTCTTCACCTGTGGGAAAGATGAATGCCGGGCTTGGACCTTCCATAATGGCATGACCGCCCCAGAATGCGCGGGCATCATCCACACCGATTTCCAAAAAGGCTTCATTAAGTGCGAAACCTATGATTTTGAGGATTTGAAGAAGTATGGAAGCGAAGCCGCGGTCAAAGAAGCCGGTAAGCTACGCATGGAAGGAAAGGAGTATCGGATGAAAGACGGCGATTGCGTCTTCTTCCGGTTCAATAACTAATATGCGCATCGGATTAGGCAATGATTTACATCGCTTAGTCGAAGGCCGTCCCCTGATTCTTTCGGGAGTCAAGATTCCTTATGACTTTGGATTATTGGGGCATAGCGATGGGGATGTCGTCTTCCATAGCGTCGCCGACGCCTTACTAAGCGCCATCGGGGAAAAGGATATCGGTAACCTCTTCCCGCCTAGCGATCCTAGCATCGCTGGCATCAATAGCCGCAAAATACTGGAAGCGGCTTATAAGAAGGTAACCGAAGCGGGTTATATAATCGCCAATGTCTCGATTGTGATAACCGCCGAAAGACCAAAATTAGCCAAATATATCGATGCCTTTAAAGAAAGCATCGTCACCACCCTTAAGGTTGAGGCTAGCCAAATCGGCATTACCTGCAAGACCAATGAGGGACTTGGATATCTAGGGCAAGGCCAAGCGATTGCTTGCCAAGCCATCGTATTATTGGAGGATTAGGGATGACCAACGAAGAAAAACTTAAAATCGCTTTGGAAAAAGCCGCTGCCAGCTTAGGGTTAGAGGCCGCTTCAAATACCATCGTCATCGAACGTAGCCGCGATACCGCCCATGGCGATTATTCGACTAACTTAGCGATGCGTTTGGCTAAGCAAGCCGGCAAAGCCCCACGTGATTTAGCCGCCCTTTTGGCTGAGAAGATCCAAGAGGAAGCGGTGGAGAAAATCGAAATCGCCGGACCGGGCTTTATCAACTTCTTCATGAAGAAGGATGCTTTACAAAACGTTATCGCCAAAATCATCGAAGAAGGCGAAAACTACGGCAAACTCCCTTCCAAAGGCAAGAAAATCAACCTTGAATACGTTTCTGCTAACCCAACCGGCGACCTTCATTTAGGCCATACTAGATGCGCCGCGGTTGGGGATTCTTTAGCTAGGTTATTAACCTATGATGGCTACGATGTGACCCGCGAATTCTACGTCAATGACTGCGGCAATCAAATTGAGCATCTTGGCCATTCAATCAGGGCTAGATACCACGAACTATTCGGTGAGCCGTTACAGCTTGGCGATGACGATTACCATGGCCATGACCTTATCGATATTGCTAAGTCTATCAAGGATAAATATGGCGATAAATATCTTGCCGATAACGAGGAATCTCACGACTTCTTCATCCGTTATGGCATCGATAACGAACTCGCCAAATTAAAGAAAGACCTCGCCGATTTCGGGGTTAGCTTCGATGTCTTCACCTATGAATCGGATATCCGGAAAGGCGGAACCATCGAAAAGACCCTCGATTTCCTGAAAGACCACCTTTATGAAAGCGAAGGCGCGACCTTCCTAAGAACCACCGATTATCTTGACGATAAAGATCGCCCGGTCATCAAAAGCAATGGCCAGCCGACTTACTTCATGCCCGATATCTGCTACCACTATAACAAAGCAGCGAGGGGCTTCGACCATCTAATCGATGTCCTAGGGGCCGATCACCATGGCTACGTCAACCGCATGAAGAGCGCCCTTATGATGAAAGGCTACCCCGAGGATTATCTCGAAGTCACTTTCGTCCAAGTCGTCCGCGTCTTCCGGGATGGAGCGGAAGTAAAGATGAGCAAGCGCACCGGCAAAGCTATCGCCCACCGCGATTTGGTGGAAGATGTCGGCGTCGATGCCGTTAGGTACTTCTTCATCGAAAGAAGCCAATCCAGCCACCTTGACTTCAATTACAACCTGGCTATGGAACAATCTTCTTCTAACCCGGTTTATTATTGCCAATACGCCCATGCTAGATGTGCTTCATTGCTTAATCTAGGGGAAGGGATTGCCCTCGATCCAAGCGGAAAAGGGCTAAATAATGAAGAAGAATTATCGATTTTAAAGCATTTGGCCGATTTCTCGAGTATGATAGAAGGCGCAGCGAGGGACAGAGCCCCCTATAAGGTGGCCGCCTATGCCCACGACTTAGCCGAGAAATTCCACGAATTCTATGCTAAGAATCGGGTTATCGATAGGGATAACCTAGAACTTACCTCCAGCCGTCTTGCCCTTATCAAAGCCGTCAAGATCGCCATGGAAAACGCCCTAGGCATCCTTGGGGTCTCCGCTCCGGAAAAAATGTAAACAAAGAAAGGAAACATAAACCATGAAAGAAGGAAGCATGATCGATGCGGCCATCGCCGTACTTGAAAAAAGCAAAGAACCGCTAAAATTCGCCGAGCTATGGCGTGAGGTTAAACTCACCCTCGACATCAGCGAAGCCGAGGAAGCCGACCGTATCGGACATTTCTATACCGATATCTCCCTCAACGGCAAATTCGTCGTTTTGGCCGACAATACCTGGGACCTCCGTTCCCGTCATACCTATGATAAGGTCCATATCGACGTTAAGTATGTCTATACCGACGTTGAAGAGGATTCCGGACAGGATGCCGAAGACATCGAGGAAGAAAAGGAATACAACAAGTCCATCCAAGGTATCACCGACGAGGAAGAGGACGAATTGCCCGACGATGGCGAAGGCGGCTCTACCGGCGAGAATGCCGCCGAGCTACTTGGCCTAAAAGAAGGCGACTATTGATTCTTAAGCAAAA
>CAMOQM010000060.1 GCA_946622925.1 uncultured Caryophanales bacterium
TGTTCCTTGCTGTACGTAAGGCTGGTAAGAAGGAAGAAGAAGCCGTTGCCGAACCCGCGGCTGAAGAAAAACCCGCCGAGGAAGTCAAGGAAGAACCTGTTCAGGAAGAAGAAAAGCCGGCTGAAGAAGTGGTGGCTGCTCCTGTTGAAGAAGTCAAAGAAAAACCCGAAGCTCAAAAGGTTGAAGAACCTATTGAAGAAGAAAAGCCAGTCGAAGAGGTTAAGGAAGAACCTGCTCAGGAAGAAGAACCTAAGCCTGAACCTGAACCCGAGGTTAAGGAAGAACCTAAGCCCGAGCCTAAACCCGCTCCCGCTCCCGTCAAGCCAGCTCCTAGGCCCGCTGCTAAGCCAGTCGCTAAACCTGTCGCCAAACCGGCTCCTAAGGCTGCCCCAGCTCCCGCTAAGCCCGCTGCTGTTCCTACCGCAACTGGCGGACCCCGTGTCTACCATATTGCTAAACATCCTTCGGGACAATGGTCGGTCAAACTTGCTTCATCCAACAAAGTTATCAAGTTGTTCAAGACCCAGGCCGAAGCCATCGGTTACACCAAAGGACTCGTCGAATCCCGTGGTGGTTCCTACCGTATCCATGGCGTTTCCGGCAAACTCCGCAAGGAATAACAATCTACCAAGAAACGGATCGAAAGGTCCGTTTTCTTTTGCCTTAAATCTTGATTTATATTTTCAATGGCGGAAAATTACTATACGAAAGGAAAATCGCGATGGATAAAAAGCAAAACGCCTTCAGGATTGCCACCATCTCCCTAGTGGGAGCCATCATCGGTTTTACTTTGCTTTATCTAATTATGGACCTAGCTTTGGGAATCCGCGGCAATATCGGCAGCGCCCCTTATGACGATTTCCTTAATTCGATGATTTTCAAATATAACCAAGGAGCCAACGTCTTCGTCGTCCTTGGCAGCGTGGTCTTCTACCTGAGCGTCGCCCTCCTTATCGCTAACGCCATCTATATTTATATTAAGAGGACGCCCCGTTATATCGTCTTGCCCCTTTCTGGGTTCCTAGCCTATATAATCGGCAACTTCTCCCTTCAGAGTCTTCATTACGCCAATAACCAAAACCTACCCGGCTGGTATTACGGCTGGGCCTTATCCTCGGTAATCGTAATGTTGGTGCTAGGCACAGGGGCATTCGTGGTTACCTTCGTCTTCGGACGTAAGTTATTAAAAAAGGCTTCCGATTAAGGAAGCCATTTCTTTTATTTTAGTGGGAGAGATTTTCCGGTTTTCCATAGGCCTCATAGACCTTGGATAGCGGAGTGTTATTGATAATCCTATCGATACATTCGGCCAGCATGGAAGCTAAGGATACGACTTCGATATTGCCTAAGCGCAAGAAGCGGTCGGGGATAGGAATGGAATCGGTAACGATGATGCGGTCGAAGGGCTTTTCTAGGAATAAGTCGTAGCAAGGATCGGAGAAGACCGGGTGGACGGCGGCCATCGAGACGGATTTGGCGCCGGCTTTACGAAGGGCTTTGGCCCCGGCGATAGCGGAACGTCCGGTATCAATCATGTCATCGATCATGAAGCAATCTTTACCTTCGACCGAACCGATGATTTGCATTACTTCGGGTTCGAGGGCGGAATTACGTCTTTTATCGATGATGGCGATGGGGCAGTTACCAAGGGTAACGGCTAAGTCACGGGCCCTATTGACTCCGCCATGATCGGGGGATACGACGATGGCGTTAGAGAGATCTCTACCCTCTTTCAATATAGCCGAGCCAAGTAGCGGAACGGCGGTTAGGTCGTCGACCAAGCAAGAGAAGAACCCTTGGATTTGGGCGGCGTGGAGATTACAGATTACGACCCTATCGACGCCGGCGGTGGTAAGAAGGTGGGCCACTAGGGCGGAGGTGATAGGCTGACGGGGTTTAGCTTTCCTATCTTGCCTAGCATAGCCATAGTAAGGGCAGATTAGGTTGATTTCTTTGGCAGAGGAACGCTTGAGGGCATCGATGAAGATGAGGGCTTCCATCAAATTATCGTTTACCGGTGGGCAAGTCGGCTGAATGATGAAGACTTGTTTACCGCGAACCGACTCGACGGGTTCGACGATTATCTCCCCCGAAGGGAAGCGACGGATTGAGGCTTCGCTTAATGGAAGGCCAAGCTTATCGGAAATCTTGGCGGCTAAATCAGGATTTCCCGATAAGGAGAACAACATTGCATTTTCGTTCATAAGATTTTCCCCTCGTAAGATTATACATGAAATGTAAAGCGTAGGGATAAAGTATTAACGCGTTTTTGGCGAATTGATATATAATCCCCACATGGAAAAATTAATCCTCAGCGAGAACGAAATCCAATCTTTGGTAGCCAAGGTTGGGGAAAGAATCACCGCAGACTATAAAGGCTGCGAAAAGCCGCCCGTCATAATCTGCGTTATGAATGGGGCCATGGCCTTTTGCGCCGACTTGCTTAAGCGCGTCGATTTAGATGTCGTCTTCGATTATATTCAGGTCAAATCCTGGTCGGGCACTAAGTCCACCGGGCAAATCCAAATGGTTAAGGATATCTCTACCGATATCAAAGGCCGCGACGTCTTGCTTGTGGAAGATATCGTCGATACCGGCCATTCCATGCTCTATCTAACCAAATACCTACAAGAGAAATATCAGCCAAAGACCTTAAAAATCTGCGCCTTCTTCGATAAACCAAGCGGCCGTCAGGTCGAATTAAAAGCCCATTACGTCGGTTACGAACTCAAGGGTAATGAATTCTTGGTCGGTTATGGGCTTGATTATAATGGACTGGGAAGGAATATCCCCTATGTCTTCGTCCCTAGCAAAGATCAAATCGAAGCTTGGGATAAAGCCAACAAGGATTAGTCGTTAGTTCCGTAAATCCTATCGCCTGCATCTCCTAATCCCGGGAGGATGTAGGCTTTTTCGTTTAGGCAACGATCGAGGCAGCCGACGTATAAGGGAATATCGGGGAAGGCCTCACTGAAGGCTTTGATTCCTTCGGGGGCGGCGATGATGCAGCAGAAGGCATAGGGCTTAACCCCATGTTCGATAAGCTTTTTGACGGCGGCGATGGAACTGCCGGCGGTGGCAAGCATCGGGTCAAGGATTATGGCCTTCTTCTCAGCAATAGTGCGGGGCAATTTAACATAAGAGAGGTGGGGCTTGAAGGTGACTTCGTCCCTAGCCATGGCGATGAAGCCTTCGGAAGCGCTAGGTAAGAGGTCGCGGGCCCCAGCCGCCATTTCTAGACCCGCCCGCATGATGGAAACGAAACAAAGCTTGCTACCATCGATTAATTGGCGATCGGTTTTCTCTAAGGGGGTAGTGACGGTGGTGGTAACCGTATCGATATCGCGGAGGGCCTCATAGGCTTCGAGGAAGCCAATCTCCCTAACGATTTGGCGGAAGACGCCGGGACGGGTGTTAATATCGCGAAGCATGGCGATCTTGTGCTCAAACATAGGATGGTTGAGGATGTGCACGTTTTCTTTCATTTTTTACTCCTTTTTCTGATATAAAAAGAAACCCCCAAATCAATGGGGGTACTTAATCAATGAGAATAGTGGGGCCTTAAGAAGGGCGGAACCTTTAAGGTCCGTAAGTTCGATGAGGGTGGCGATCCCCACGACGGGACAGCCTTGCTCATTCAACATGGTCTCGATGGCGGCGAGGGTGCCTCCGGTGGCGAGAAGGTCATCGGCAAGGAGGACGCGGGTCCCTTTCTTCAAGGCGAAGGTCGGGATCTCGATGGTGTCGCTTCCATATTCCAGTCCATAGGAACGGGAAACGGTTTCTCCCGGCAATTTGCCTTTCTTCCTGGCCATTACGAAGCCTTTGCCTAGGGCAAGGGCAAGCGGGGCTCCGACGACGAAGCCGCGGGCCTCGGGGCCGATCACCACGTCGGCGTTAAAGCCTTCGACGGCTTTTTTAAGATCCGCGATGGCGGAAGGGAAAGCTTCGCCATCGGCCAGAAGAGGCGAAATATCCTTGAAGGAAATGCCTTTCTTGGGGAAGTCTTCCTGAATGCGAATGTACTTCTTGTAATCCATACCGTTGGCTATTCTACCTAACTTCGAAGAAACTTCAATTAGAAAAAAACTTTATTTGAAAAGATTCGGCCTTTATCATTGTGCCTATGGAAAATCAAAACAAAGTAAAACTCGTCAAAAAAGTAAAACTGGTATATTCGGTAGAACTTGGCATTTTCTCCGCCTTGTTCGCGGTTTTGGGAATATTGATCCTTACCGAGGTCATTTCCATTGCCGATTGGAAAAGAATTGCTTTCTCTTACGTTACCTTAGTAGGCGGCTCTTGGCTTATCATCGATTTGATTTGGATGGCCCTTTCCCCGAAAAGGCGGGCGAAGAATTCCCTCTTCGATAAGATAGTGGTTGCCCCGGCTGGCCTAGCCGCCTTGGTATTTGATATCTATGTCTTATCTAAAGGTTTAGTTCATATTCCTGATGGTACCCCAACCGACCCCATCTTCCATTTCTTCATCGGGGCCGATTTATGCTATCTCTCGCTCGTTTATTTAGCCCAGATAATCTATCACTGGTATAGGCCGCTTCCTTCTTTGTTATTAGCCGCTGATGAAGCCTTGAAAGAGGAAGAAGAGGAAGCCGCTAAGGCCGCCGCGGAAGCTAGTAAGCTAGAATGCCAAGAAAACGAAAATAGCCCAGAAGAAAACGAAAATAAAGGTGAATAAGGGGGATTTGCAGGCTTTATGTTGTGTTTAATCTCGGCGTTAGAGAGGGAAATGACCCCCGTAATCGCCAAATATTCTAAGAGAGTTAACGTCCATGGTTTTCTCAAAGTCCATGAATGCGAGGTCTTTGGCAAGACCTTCCTAGTTTGCACTTCCGGCATGGGGAAATGCTTTGCCGCCATGTCGATAGTGGCCCTAAAAGAAGCCGGTTATCAAATCGATAAAGTGATTAATCTTGGGGTGGGCGGAAGCTTAGACGAAGAAAAGGCCGGACTACTTTCCTGCTTAATCGGGTCGACCTACATTCAACACGATATGGATTCTTCTCCATTAGGCGATCCTAAGGGAATGATCTCGGGAATTAACGTCACCGTTTTCCATGGGGATAAGGCCTTGATTGAAGAGGTGGAGTCCGCCTGCGCTAAATTAGGTTTTAAGTCCGCCTGTGGCCAGATTTGCTCGGGCGACCAATTCATCGTTGAAGATAAGGACAAGGAAAGAATCATCTCCACTTTCCCCGGCACCATCAGCATCGATATGGAATCGGCGGCCTATGCCCAATCAGCCTATGTCTATAACGTGCCTTTTGTGGCGGCCCGTTTCATTTCCGATTTAGGCCACGCGGGCGAATATGAAAAGTATTTCGGGGATGGTCAAAGGAAAATCGAAGCCATCGTCGATGAACTCGTCAAAGATATCGCCTAATGGTGACTAAGATCCTTCCTTTCTTGGAAGAGCCTTCAATGCTTCGCAAAGCTATCTTGCCTTTACGGTAAAGAGAAATCACATCGCCCTGACTAACTTCTTGGTCGGGGTTTTTATTAATCTCGCCATTATAAGTGACGTTGCCTTCTTCGATATGGGATTTGGCTAGACTTCTAGAAAGAGGGAAGGCTTGCGATAAGATGGCATCTAATCTTAAAGAAGCCAAAGAAACTAACTTATCTTCATAGGCTAAGGCAAAACCTGGGGCGAATAGTTTAACTGGTTTTACGCTTACGGTTTCGTTTTTGACTTGGCTTAGTCCTTCTTGGATTAAAACGGCGATACTAGGATAACAAAATAACCTGGCCTTATTATCTTCTACCCTTAAATCGCCGACCGCTTCCCGCTTGATGCCTAGTCCCATAACCGCGCCTAGATAATCTTGATGACGTAGCGGGGAGGCAAATTTGCCAGCGATTGGTTCTATATCCAAAGAAGTTACAAATTCCGGGGCCTCGATTTCATCTAGGATAAATGATTCTTTATCTAAATAAGAAGGCAGGAATATGAGCCTTGCTCTTTCATAGTCTTGACTTCCGCCTAAATAGAAAGCGGGGCAGCCAAAGAGATT
>CAMOQM010000061.1 GCA_946622925.1 uncultured Caryophanales bacterium
GATTCATAAATGGCCATGCCACCGGCAAAAAGGATGATGGCGGCGATTATAGCGGAGGTGAGGTATTCGACCCTACCATGGCCATAAGGATGTTTCTTATCGGGCTTTTTGGTAGAGAGCTTGGTTCCGATGATGGTGATGGTGGAACTTAACGCATCGGTTAGGTTATTGACTGCGTCCAAGATTAAGGATACGGCACCCGCCAAAATACCAACCATGGCTTTAAAGGCGACTAATAAAACGTTGCCGATGATGCCGACGATTGAGACTTTGACGATTTCGTTTTCTCGATTAAAAGTCTTTGCCATCTTCGAGGTTCTCCAATAATTTGTACGCTAAATAGTATAAGTTTCCTGCCTCATCTTTTTCTAGATGGAGACAATTTCCGATTTGGGCGGGGATGGGGGCGAGCTTTTCTTCCATATCCTTTCCCTTTTGGGTTAGGAAAATCTTCTTTTCGCGTTTATCTAGGCCGCTAGATTTTTCTATTAGTCCCTGAGCGATTAACTTCTCTAGAAGGGGAGAAAGGGTTCCGGAATCTAAGAAGGTACGGGCGCCGATCTGCTTTAGGGTTAACCCGTCTTTCTCAAGTAAGACCAATAAAACGATGTATTGGGTGTAAGTTATCCCTAAAGGATTAAGATAAGGCAAATAGAGTTTGGTGACGGCTTTAGAAGCGGCGTAGAGAGGGAAGCAAAGCTGGTTTTCTAGTAGAAGCTGCTTTTTCATTACTTAGCTAATTCGGCCTTGATGGCTGCTTCGAAAGACTCGGGTTTGGCGGTCGGCCCGAACCTATCGACGACTTCGCCATTACGGGAGACGAGGAATTTGGTGAAATTCCATTTGATGCGGCCTTTCTTTTGTTCCTTTAAGAAGGTATATAAAGGATCTTGCTTACGACCGTTAACATCGATTTTATGGAATTGGGGGAAGGAAGTGTTGTACTTAAGGGTGCAGAAAGAATGGATTTCTTCATCGCTTCCCGGAGCTTGGCCAAAGAATTGGTTGCAAGGGAAGTCCAAGATGACGAAACCTTGGTCTTTGTAGGTGTCGTATAAGCGTTGCAAACCTTCATATTGGGGAGTGAAGCCGCAGCCGGTCGCGGTGTTGACGATAAGGATGACTTGGCCTTTATATTGAGAAAGGCTGACGCTTTGGCCTTGTTGGTCGATGACGGAATAATCGTAAATTGTTGGCATAAAATGTCCTCCAGGCAAAATAAATTGTATACAACTTAATTTTTGGAGGCAATAGTTTTTTATTCGACGGATTTAAGACTTTCGACCGCCATTATCTTCCTGACTCTGAAGGATAGTAGCAAGTTGATGGCTAAGGCTAAAACAAAGGTGAAGCCAAAGGCGATGCCATAAGATAAGGGCTTGACCGTGTATAGATAATCGACGAGTTCTACTTGGTTGATATAGAGGACTAGTTTGGTGAAGGGGAAGCCTAAGGCCAATCCGCCTAATATGCCAATAATAGTTAATGACATCGTTTCCACGATAAGCGAATTCATGATTTCCATCTGCTTAAAGCCGAGGACTTTCATGGTGGCTATTTCGCGCTGCCTTTCACTAAAGTTAAGTAATCCTAGGTCATATAAAACGACGGCTGCCAGAAGGAAGGCGAAGACCTTAATGGCGTTAGTCATAACTAAAATCGAGCCCATGGCATCTTCGATTCGTTTTCTCCAGGAAGTCTCGGAGTCGCACATGGCCACCCCGTTTATTTTCCTAATCGCTTCTTCGGCGGCGGCTTGATCGGAGGGATTAATGGTATCGACCCAGAAACAGTTAAAGGCTTCGGCTGGTTTACCAAGTAAAGGCGAATCCGAACGCATATAAATGCCGTTTTCGTAGAAGATGGGAATAGTTTGGGCGATTGGGGCATTAACTTCATAACCAGAGACGGTGAAAGAGACTTTATCCCCGGCTTTTACACCTAGCTGTCTAGCAATCTTGTCAGAAATTAGGATTTGATCGAGCGGCAAATTGTATTTGAAGTGGTTTTCTTGTCTGGTTCCGGCTTCTAGCTTATAGTCGCCAATTAAATGAAGGTTAGTGTAATAGGTATTTGAGCTAGCTACGACATTAAGCGATTCGCGGTAGAAAGGCTGATAGCCGTTAATGATTTTGTTGCCATCAGGTCCAACGATATCAAATTCTGCAGCGATGGTGGATTCTGGTCTAGAATCGCTTAGGAAGACGGTTAAATTGGCTCCGGAGACGATTAATGGATCAGTATCCACGCCATAACGGATGGTGTCTTCGATGCCATAGCCACAGCAAAGCAAAGCGGTGCAGCCTAAGACGCCAATGACGACCATTCCGGTTTTAACCGGATCGCCTTTAATGCTCCTACCAGCTAACTTCATGGAAAGTTGCACCCAGTTAGATCTCTTCGAATGGATAACTTTCTTGGTTTTCTTTTCCGGAGGCTCGGGCCGCATCGATTCGACGGGCTTAAGATTGATTTCTCGCCTGGACACGCAGAAGGTAACTAAGGCAGTGAGACCTAGATATACCAAAGCGACGGCTAAACAAGGAAGAATTGGGAAGGTATAGGCGCGGTTAGGCAAAGAATAAAGAAGATCATATTTGTTACCTAAAACGGCCGGGACGAGCAATGGTCCGACTATTTCGCCTGCTATCACCCCTAAAAAGGCTAAGAACATTGATTTATAGATGTAATGCCATCTAATCTCGTGCTTAGTTAAACCAAGGGCTTTGTAGGTTCCGATATCTAGCCTTTCATGGATGATGGTTTGCCTAACTGAAATTAAGGATACTAGTAAGGCCACGGCAAAGAAGACGACGGGGAAGACGAAAGTTAGTTGCCAGGCTTGGGATTTCTCGGTCTCTAAGGTCTTCACTGCGGTTAGTTCGCTTAAGGCCTGGGCCAAATAAAGGTTATTCGTGGTCTTGGCGGCATAATAATCTTCTACCGCTTTTTTGGCCTCGGTAGTTTTGGCTGGGCCTTTTAGCTTTAATAGGAATTGATTGGCCAAAGGGAAAGTATCGGTTTTTCCATAGGGGTCGCCATCTCCCCAACCGACTTTTTCTTGGAACCCTTTTTGCCAAATAAGGCGGACCCCTAAATCGGTGAAGTATTCTTGGAAGGTGCTACGCAGTACATCCCTGAAATAGGTATTGGAGGTCAAAAACATCGTGGGCATGAAAGCTCCTCTAGCGGAACATTCAAGATGTTTCATGGTCCCCGTGATGGTGAATTTAAGCTCAAGGTTATCTTTCTTTAGAGGATTCTCCTTGCCTTTTTTTAGCAAGAAATCCGTCATTGCGATGGTACTTTTGTCTAGGTTAAAGGAAGCTAAAGGAATCGAGATTATGGCATCTCCGCCAACCTCGAGTTTGCTTTGACTATCCCCCGATAAATCGGTGGTAAGGAAATCATCGACAATGAAATAATGGGACGCGGTTTGTTCGGGTGAACTTTTTACATATTCATAGGGTTTTGAATAGTTAGGAAGGGTCGGCTCGATGGAGGCGACGGCATCACGAGATGACATATTGCAAAAGGTATAGAATCTACCTTCGGCTTCCGTAATATCAGGGACCGCCGTTTTAAGGTCTTCGATTTCATTAAGGTTATAGCCTTTACGCGGATCGGTCGTTACATAGATATCGGGGGTGTTGGAATTAGTGATGGTACTTACGATTCGGTTATCCAAAGAAGCGGCATTGCTTAAAAAGCCGGATAACAAAGTAATGGCGATGGCGCCAATGGCGATAACGGCAAAAGAAGCGGCCCAGCTTTTGTTATGCTGACGCCTTGCGACTTTAAAAAGAAAAGAGGATACCCGCTTTTTCACCAAACCACCTCACTGGGTTTTAATGGATGTTCATTGATGGTATTAGAGACAATGCGTCCGTCGGCGACTTTGATTAATCTGGTCGCCACTTGTCCGATGGCGGCGTTATGGGTAACCATGACAACGGTCTTTTTAAAATCAAAGCAAAGGGAATGAAGCAATTCGATGATAGCGGCCCCGGTTTTGGAGTCGAGGGCGCCGGTAGGTTCGTCACATAGTAGCATCTCGGGGTTTTTAACTAAGGCCCTGGCGATAGCAGTACGTTGTTGCTCGCCGCCAGAAAGTTGAGCGGGGAAATTACCTAAGCGGTTCCCTAATCCGACTTTTTCCATGGTTTCTTTCGCGTCAAAAGGATGATCAGAGATAGCGGCGGACATTTCCACGTTTTCTAAAGCCGTCAAATGATTGATTAGATTATAGAATTGGAAAACGAATCCAATGTCTTTGCGGCGGAACAAAGTCAGTTCCTTTTCTTTGAACTTGCTAACGTCGCGACCTGATATTTCATAAGTGCCGGTAGTAGGGGAATCCATGCCCCCCATGATATTTAATAAGGTTGATTTGCCAGCCCCGGAAGGTCCTAGTATTACAACGAATTCTCCTTCTTCCAAGGTAAAGGAAACGTCGTCTAAGGCCCGGACTTCGTTTTCTTGGCCTTGATGGTAGATTTTGGAAAGGTGATCTATGCGTATTTGTCCCATAACAAAAATATTCTAGTCTTTTTATTCCCAGTTAGGAATAAATTAATGGTGATGAGTTTCCTCAATATGACCGACTTTTTTGATTTGGCTAGGGAGGAGAGGAACAAGCAGGGGCACAATCATGGATTCGATGGCAAAACTTCCAACATAGTTTCCATCTTCTAAGCAGGTAACGATTTTCCCAATTGACCCAATTTCTAAAGAAGGTAAAGCCACGAGCAACTCGACGATATCGCCCTCTTCGTATTTGGAGGGTTGCTCTTTGTTTTTGGTATAAAGGGTTAATTCTTCGGGCTGGAAGCGCCCAGAGTAAAGCAAGGCATCTTCGGTCGCGTAAAACCCGACGGTATAAGAGCCATCTTCATGAACGGCATCGATTACGCCTAGATCGCCTTCTTTGACCGCCCCTTTTTCAATTAAGGTTTTTACGGATTGCCCTCTTTGGAACTTCATAGGTCGATTTCTAAGGAAACGGGGCAATGGTCGCTACCATAGACGTCATTATGGATTTCGGCGGATTTGACCTTATCCACGATGCGGTTGGAGACGAGGAAATAGTCGATTCTCCAGCCGGCGTTATTTTCCCTAGCGTGGAAGCGGTAGCTCCACCACGAGTATTTGACGGTGTCGGGATGAAGATATCTAAAGGTATCGGTAAAGCCTTTGGAGAGAAGTTCACCGAAAGCGGTTCTTTCTTCAATGGTGAAGCCGGGATTGCGTTCGTTGCCCTTAGGATTTTTGATATCGATTTCTTTATGGGCGACGTTAAGGTCGCCGGTGTAGATGACGGGCTTAATCTTATCTAGGCTTTGAAGATATTCGGAAAGGTCTTTTTCGTATTGGAGGCGGAAATCCATCCGTTTTAGACCATCGCCGGCATTAGGCACATAGGCGCCCACCAAATAAAAGGTGGGGAATTCTAAGGTAATGACCCTTCCTTCTTCATCATAGCGTCCGTCTTTTAATCCATAATGGACGGATAATGGCTCGACCCTGGTGAAGATAGCCACCCCGGAATAGCCTTTCCTTAATTTGGATTCGGTATGGTAGACGGTATAGCCTTCCGGGATAAAGGGAAAGGGGGCGTTAGGATCGGATAGCTTAGTCTCCCCGATTACCAAAACATCGGGATTAAGATATTGGAATGAAGCGGGGAAATCCTTACCTAAAATGGCGCGGATACCGTTAACGTTAAATGCGGCTAATTTCATGGTATTTTTCCTTTTTGCTAGGCTTTTGCGGATTTTTTATTCTTATCGCAGGTATATTCAAGGGGGATTTTGTAGAAGGATTCGTAGACTTCTTTCCAGACGCGATAATTCTCGTTCATCATGGCTTTGGCGTTGGCGTATTGATTCTTGCTTAAGTCGGGGAATATCGGCTTTTCAATGAAAATTGTCATGGCTTGTACCGGGAAGCCATCGGGCCCGATTGTGTCACTATCCTCTAAGCAAATGAAGA
>CAMOQM010000062.1 GCA_946622925.1 uncultured Caryophanales bacterium
TGACTTTGTTACCGGCTCCAAGAGGGATTTCCTGGCCTAGTTCTTTAGAAAGCTCTTGCATATGGCGTAGGAAAGAATATCTAGCGATGACCGAGGCTAAAGCGACGGAGGGGAAAGCTAACTCTCCTTTAGTGGAGAAAACGATTTCCTCGACGACCTCTTCCGTATCGGAAAGATATTTAAAGTAAGAAGAAGGGGCGCAGAATTGGTCGATGGTGATTTCGGCTCCATAATGGCGACGCTTTAAATTGGAAAGGACGCTATTATGCATCTTGGCCTTGATGGCGTTTAGATTATTGGTCTTATGGACCTCGTTATATTTCTCATTATCCAAGGTCAGCGCGGAGTAATCGAATTCGTTGATTAATCTAGGGCCTAAAGAAAGGATTTTCTCATCGCTAAGAAGCTTTGAATCGGTGATGCCGAGTTCTCTAAGCAACTTAAGTTGACTAGGTTTAACATAAGCCCCAACCACAATGATAGGACCAAAGATATCGCCAGTCCCGACTTCGTCGGACCCGATTTGCCCATATTGGGGGAAAGGACGTTTCTTCTCTTCTTTTGCCTCGGGTTCATAGCCAAAATAAGAGGCGACCCTTTCGCAGTCAGCGCCTTGGAGGACCAATTTCCCTTCTTTGTATAAACAAATGGATACCCCTTCGTCTTTAGCAAAGAAAAGGATATAGGGAGTAGGGGGCTCTAAAGAGGCTTCATCATAAAGGTGGTGGAGTTTATCTAAACCTTCTTGGTCAAGGGTGAGGGTTAAAACGGAGTTGCCCATACAAAATATGATAAAGCATTTAACGGAAAATTAAAGGAAGGAGGCTTACTATTAGCCTAAAAATAGGCTAGAAGGTATAATAGAGCCCATGCAAGATAGTTTCGCCGTTTTGGAAATAGAAAAGATCCTTAGCGAAGTCGCTAGCTACGCCAAAACCGAAGAGGGTAAGGATAGGCTGCTTTCCTTACGCCCTTATAGTGAGACTAGCCTAAAAGAAGAGCTCCTTTTCCAAAGTGATTTCATCACCATTTCGCCTAGCTTAGGTGGGCTTAGCTTTGGAGATGGCAAGAATCTCCGTTATCCCCTTTCCAAAACCAAAAAAGGCGGAAGGATGGACCAAAGCGAATTGCTTTCTTTGTCTTCCTTAATCGGGGATTGCCTAAATGCCAAGACCAAATTGGAAAATGTAGAAGTAAATAATCAAGTTAGCGATTTTATCGCTAATTTACCTGAACTTTCTTCCATTAAGGAATCTATCGATAGGGTGGTTGCCCCGGATTTATCGATTTACGATAATGCCTCGGCCAAGCTTAAATCCATCCGTCGTGAGATAGTTAAGAAGAAACGGGAAGCCACTTCGGTTTTACCCACCATTTTAAAGCGTTATGAATCCTATTTGAATTCCTCTAGTTTTGCTTATCGCGATAATCATTACACCTTGCCCGTTTCCATTTCCTATAAGAACAAAGTCCCGGGCATCCTTATCGATTTAAGCCAATCCGAGAATACGGCCTTTATTGAGCCCTCGGAATTACTACTTATCCAAAACCAAATCGCCGAGAAGGAAGCCGAAGAAAAAGAGGAGATCTTCTATCTATTAGGTGAACTTTCTAAAGAAATCGCTTCTTATTATGAGGAAGTGGCCCGCTTATATGACGATATGGTTTATCTAGATATCGTCCAGGCTAAAGCCGAATATGGCTTTGCTAGAAACGGCCATTTGCCTTCACTTAGCGAAGATGGTTCCCTTTATCTAGGCCAAGCTAGACATCCATTATTAGATAGAAATAGCGTCATCCCCAATGATTTCGTTTTAAAAAGCGAAGCCAAAGTGGTGGTCATCTCCGGGCCAAACGCCGGGGGTAAGACGGTGGCCTTAAAGACATTGGCCGTCAATATTTTGCTTTTTGAGATGGCGATTCCTTGTTTAGCCGAGCAAGGTGGTTATCTACCTTATTTCAAGCATGTCTATTGCGATATCGGGGATAACCAATCGATCGAAGAGAATCTTTCGACTTTCTCCGCCCATATGGCCAATATCGCCGATATCTGTTCTAAGGCGGGAGGAAGGGATATCGTCTTTTTAGACGAAGTTGGAACCGGCACCTCACCTAAAGAAGGCGAGGCTTTAGCGGTAGCCATCTTGAATTATTTGGAGAATAAGCACGCTTACGTCTTGGTTTCGTCGCACTTTGAAGGACTGAAGGCATTAGCCTTAGAGAATCCGCGTTTCGATAATGCCTCCTTAGTTTACGATGAGGAGAATTTCTCGCCGACTTATCGATTAAGATTTGGTTCGCCTGGCGAATCCTATGGTCTAATGGCGGCGAAGCGCTTTGGGCTACAAGAAGAAATCCTTACCCAAGCCAAAAAAAGATTATCCGCTAAAGGCGAAGGTGGGGTGGCCTATGCCATTAAAAAACTGACCAAGCTACAAAAGGAAAACGAAGATCTCTCCCTTGAACTTAAGAAGAAGGAAGAAGACCTTAAGCAAGCCCAACGCAAGCTCAAGATCGAGACCAATAATCTCAAACTAAAAGAAGAGAAATTCGAGGCTTCCTTAGAAAGTATCCGCGAAGAGGTCTTAGAGAAAACCAAAGCGGAAGTCGGGGAATTAATTAAGGAGCTTTCTAGAAGCGACCTTAAACTCCACGAAGCCATCAAAATCAAGCAAAAACTCGATGCCATCGGCGAAAAAGAAGAAGTCGTCAAGCAAGCGAATGAGCCTTTTGAAGTCGGGGATTATTGCGCGATCGAAGATTATGGAATCGAAGGCAAGATTAAGCGTCTAAAAGGAAAGAAAGCCATTTTATCCACTAGAGGCGGCAAGGATTATGAAGTCGATTTAGCTTCCTTAACCCATATCGGCGCCCCCAAAGAAAAAGAAGAAGCCATCAAAGGGGCCTTCCTAGATGGAGTGGGCGGAAGTTCAATCGGACTAGAATGCAACCTTATCGGCATGCGGGCCGAAGAAGCTAAGGCCGAACTAGATAGATATCTAGATAGATGCCGTTTATCTGGCTTTAGCCGCGTTAGGATAATCCATGGCTTTGGTTCGGGGGCCTTAAGGAAGATGACCCACGAATATCTAAAAGCCCATAAGGATTTCGTCGCTTCCTTTGAACTCGCCGGTCCAGGAGAAGGCGGAAGTGGAGCCACGGTGGTGAATCTAAAATGATAAGCCAAAGGATTTCCGCGCTTATTTCGGCTTTGCCCCATAATCCCGGGGTCTATTTGATGTATGACAAAGATAACGTCATCATCTATATTGGCAAAGCCAAAGACCTCTATAAACGGGTCAGCCAATACTTTTTACGGCCCCAAGAAGGCAAAGTGGCGGCCATGGTTAGCCACGTCTATCGCTTTGAGACCATTTTGGTCAAATCGGATAAGGAAGCCTTCATCTTAGAGATGAATCTCATCCAAACCCATTATCCGCGTTATAACATCATGCTGATGGACGATAGCCATTACCCCTATATCGCCTTAAAGAAGGGGGATGCCTATCTTAAAATCGCTAGGAATACCAAGGATAAGGCCTATTATTATTTCGGCCCCTTTCCTTCCTCGACCTCGGCCTATACGACCATCGATTTATTAAATTCCATCTATCCGACTAGAAAATGTAAAAACCTCGGTAAGAAACCGTGCCTATATTATTCGATGGGCAATTGCTTAGCCCCTTGTTTAGGCAAGCTAGACGTTGAAAAAGTCGAAGCGCTAAGTGAAGAAATAAAAGCCTTCCTAAGAGGGGATACCTCCAAGGTTCTGGCCAAATTGAAACAGGATATGGCCGAGGCTAGCGAGAAGCTAGATTTCGAACTTGCCAAGAGCAAAAAAGAACAGATAGACGCGGTTAACCATATATCCGCAACCCAAAGGGTTGAATTATTAGGTGAACATCGCGATTATGATGTCTTTGCCTATGCTTCTAGAGATGGATATCTCTCCCTTGCCTTGCTTACTTATCGTAATGGCATGATGCTAGGCAAAAAGGATTTCGTGGTCCAAGGTTTTGGCGAGGCCAATGCCCAAGCCATCGAACTAATCGAGCAATATTATCTAGATAGGCCTTTGCCCTCTTTGCTTATCTCCCGTATTGAGGGGCTCGAAGAGGAAATCAAAGAACTCTTCCCCGAAGTGAAGGTGGCCTATCCTAAAGAAGGCAGGATGGCCGATCTAGTCATGATGGCGGGCTTAAACGCCGCTAACGCCTTAGACGCTTCCTTCCTCTCCGCGAGGTTAGAAGACGATAAAGCGGCTCTATTAGACGAACTAGGAAAGCTCTTAAACATCAAAACCCCATATCGGATCGAATTATTTGATAACTCCCATCTACAAGGCTCGGATGCGGTAGGGGCCATGGTTTGCTACATCAATGGCGAAAAGGCCAAGAAGATGTACCGCAAATATAAGTTAGATGAAGAAGATGCCGGGGACGATTACCATTCGATGGTGGAAGTCGTTTACCGCCGTTATTCCCGTCTAAAGGAAGAAGGATCATCCTATCCCGACTTGATTCTCACCGATGGCGGCCTTACTCAGGTCCATGCTTCCCTAGAAGGATTAGCGAAAGCCGAAGTGGATATCCCGGTTTTTGGGCTATATAAAAACGACAAGCACCAAACCGAAGGGATTATCGATAAAGATGGGAATACCTATCATTTGGATAGAGAATCCCCTTTGTTCTTCTTACTGATGAGAATGCAGGACGAAGTCCATCGCTATGCCATTTCCTTCCATGTCCAGAAGCGTTCCAAATCCATGTTTAAGAGTCTTTTCGATGGTATCGAGGGAATCGGACCAAAACGGGAAGAGAGTTTAAGGAGACGCTACCCTAGTAACGACGCCCTCTTTGCAGCTTCAATCGAAGAGCTAGCCCAAATGATTCCTTTGCCTTCGGCTAAGGCCCTTTATGAAAGACTTCATGAGGAAGTGGGGCAAAATAGTCAAGAAAATGATGACTAAACGTTCCCAAAAGCGTATATTATGGCTTGCTTCCGCCCGTAGCTCAGTTGGATAGAGCAACAGCCTTCTAAGCTGTGGGTCTGCCGTTCGAGTCGGCACGGGCGGGCCAATGAACCAATTACCTCGGATTAGTCCGGGGTTTTTGTTTTATAGGGCCAAGCATCTTAAAATCGGAGCAACGGGCATTTTTTGCACATTGCTAATACGGATAAACCCATTATTTTATATGCCTATGGTCGTGATTATAGTTCTTTATAAAGCAAACCCAAAAGATAGAGAGCGTTTTAAGATTGTCTTAGATGCTAGAATAGACCAAAAAATGAGAAAATGGCGATATTATCGCGGATTTTGAAGATGGGGATGTGTCTGTGGATATCTATTGAACGGCACTCATCTCGGCGCGATGGGAGCAGGTAAATGCCAAATAGAGGTCTGCGAAAAGCCAATCAATCAAGGGGGGATTTGACCGGCAACCTGCAAAGAAATTTTGCAAGTTCAAAACGATAATTAAAGGGTAAAAATCAACCTATGAAAAAAGCGGACTATTCCGCTTCTCCCTCTTTCTTTTCTTTGGGCTTTTTGCCGTGATAGAACCGAGCTTTCTTTTTCTCTAGCCTAGCCAAGATTAGATCATGGCAATGGACCGATAACTCATTAGGCGTCATATCTTTGTATTCCTCATATTCGATGACGGCCACGCAATCATAGTAGAGGTCGGTCATATGGAAGGGGAAACGCTTCGCGACCATGTTGGTATTTTGCACGGCAAATAAAGCAATCGGGGCTTTAGAGGCATAGGCCATCCCAAATGAGCCAGGATGGAAGGGGAGCATGATGGGTTCGGGGAAGGTTTTGTTTCTAGTTCCTTCAGGAAAAATCATGACGGAAGCGATATTATC
>CAMOQM010000063.1 GCA_946622925.1 uncultured Caryophanales bacterium
CAAACAAGAGAGTTGGCGAGAAAAACAAATTACATTGTTTTAATGACCCTTTTTCCTCCTTTTGGTATCATCATTACGAAAAGGATATTTATGAAAGTCGGTCGGTTCCCCTTAATCCTATTACCCTTAGTCTTAGTTTCCTGCACGATTTCGCCACGGAGTTCTTCCTCTTCGACCGTCCCAAGTTCTAGCCAGATTTCTAGCGGACCCTCTTCATCTTCTTCCTCCTCCGTTGACGATAAGGGTTACCATAAGCAAGATATTTCTGAGGCCCCATTAAACTTCTTTAAACTTGGTCAGTTTAATAACGATCCGGCCTTACCTAGCGTAGGCAACGTCAAATGTTTGGTCGTCCCAATTGAGTTTGGCGATTACCCATTTACGGAAAATAACTTAAGCGACATTGAGACCGCGATTGCCGGTAGCAGCGAAGAAACCCATTATTGGGAATCCTTAAGATCTTTCTACGCCAAATCTAGTTATGGTCGGTTAAACATGGAGTTCGTCTTTTCTGACCCCTATCTGGTTAGCACTTCCGTCCGAAGTTGGTATAACGTCCATAAATACGAATATACCGACGAAAGGCAAGACGAAACCTACGAAGATTATCCCGAGAAATTGCCTCAGCTAGCCTTAGAAGGCGCAATCAAGGCTTACAAAGAAAAGACCCATGACGATTGCAAACAATTCGATATGGATGGGGATGGTTTTATCGATGCCGTCATCATGATTTATTCCCAAGACCACTCAACCGGCCAAGGAAGCGGCTATGACCGAATCGCCTGGGCTTACCAATATTCCGATCAACGCCAAATCAAAGGCAATATCGCTAGCCCCGTCGGCAGTCGTTATTTCTGGGCCTCCAAAGATTTCTTCTATGACCACATCACACAGGGTCAAGGCGTCGATTCCCATACTTTGATTCATGAAATGGGCCACATTTTCGGAGCCGAGGATTATTACAACTATGGCCAAGGGATAGACGAAATAGCCCAACCCGCGGGCGGCGCCATCATGATGGACCAAAATATCTGCGATCACGATATCTTCACCAAACTTGCCTATGGTTGGGTCGATCCTTATGTGGTTACCGGCGATTGCACCTTAGAAATTGAACCATCCTCTACCAAAGGGGACGCGATTATCTTAGGTTCGGATTGGAACGGGACGTGCTATGACGAATTCATCATCATGGAACTATATTCTCCGACTGAACTAAACGAGAAAGACGCTAGGGCCGCGTATGGTGGGCATAAAGGTCCCAATGACTTCGGGGTTAGGATGTACCATGTTGATAATCGCCTCCAAAAAGGTCGGGAATTCGATGAAATCGGAAGGCTTAGCGGCACCGATTTATTAACCGACCAAGAAATCGTGGATTGGGAGAAAACCGCGAAAAAATACGGGAACACGGTTTACGTTTTGCCCGCTATCACCAATACCATCCAATATGATTCCGCCCTGGTCGAAGGGCAAGGCTATGAATTGCTTCAACTTATCCAGGCCGGTAAAACCAATACCACCCGGACCGGCGCCTCTATGTCCGAATATGATTTATTCAAGACCAATGACGAATTTAGCTTGGCCACCTATTCGGAATTCTTCCCCAATAGAACCACCTTTAACTGCGGCGACGCCTTACCTTTCTCCGTCCATTTCGATGAAGTTACCGCTAATAAAGCCACCATCTCGTTTGCCAAAATCGCCTAATCCAAATATAACTTCCCTTCTTTTTCCTTTGGTATAACCAAACTTGGTTTTATACTTATCCAAAATAGGAGGTAACGATATGCCAAGAATCATCTTAATCGGAGGAGGATCTTCCTCAGGTAAGAGCTATGTTACCTCCGCGGTCGTTAAGTCCTTCGATCCCAGCGAAGTGGTGGTTGTTACTTTAGACGATTATTACAAAGACCAATCAAATATTGCTTTCGAAGAAAGGGTCAAGACCAATTATGACCATCCTAAAGCTTTCGATTGGCCCTTATTAAGGAAGCACTTAGCCGCCTTAAAAAATGGGGAAGCCATCGAAAAGCCGACTTATGATTTCCGTAACCACACTCGAAGCGAAGTGGTGGAGAAAGTTGAACCCGCGCCTTTAATCATCGTCGAAGGGATTATGGCTTTGGTTGATAAAAGCCTCCGCGATTTAGGCGATCTCAAAGTCTTTATCGATGCTTCCGCCGAAAGAAGGTTCCTCCGTCGTATTATCCGTGACACCAAAGAAAGGGGCCGAACATTCGATGGGGTCGTGTCGCAATATTTCGCCACCGTCCAGCCGATGTATGACGAAATCGTTAAGCCTTCTTCCATGTATGCTGACCTTATCGTCAATAACGACGGGGTCAAGAACAAAGCCGTCGAGGTCTTGCGCTGCGTCTTCGAAGACGAATTAAAAGTGGCGAGAAACGGCATAAAAGAAAACTCCGAAAAGGAAGACGAATTCAATAAGGAAGCCCTCTCTGGGGTCCTAAATGGCTGATTGATTCTATTTTCCTAGTGAGGAAAATCCCCACAGGAGTATAATCTCAACATGGCGAAAAATAAAAACCCGCAAACCCACTCCACGAAAGCGTCGATGTCTAGTGCCTTAAGGGCCATGCGCATCCGCTCTTTCGTCATCGTTACCATCGAGATAGCGTTAATCGTTACCCTCATCCTTTTCTACGTTTACGATTTCCCAGCCGGATTTAAGGAATTATTGAAGCCAATCCACTGGATGACTTTCGCCGGTGGGGTTTTGATCATCAACATCCTCCATCTCTGGTTTAGCGAAATCCATCTTTCCGCGATTAGGCAAAAATCCGACCTAGAAGCCGCCTCCATCATCGGCAGCGACGTCCAAGAAGCCTATAACTTCGGGCAAATCGGATTGGTTGTAACCGACGATAACGATAACGTCATGTGGAATAACGGCTTGTTTAAGGAAAGGAACATCGACCTCCTCGACAAGAACATCATCGAATGGGCTCCCCAGCTTAACGATTTGAAAAACGCCCCCAGTGATATGGTCGTTAAGATCGAAGCCAATGGACGTAACTATAACGTTAGATATTTGGCCGATGCCCACTTATTCATCTTCAAAGACACGACCGCCTACGAATCCATCTTCAAATATTCCCGTGAGCAAGCCATCGCCATCGGCATCATCATGATCGATAACTATTCCGATATCGGCGGGCAGACCGAGGAAGACAATAACGACCTAGTCACCAAAATCAGGGCCGCCATCTTCGACTATGCCAAGGAATATGGCGTATTGCTAAGAAGATATCGTTCCGACTCCTATTTCGTGGTTTGCAACTACGCTTCTTTGGAGAGAATGGAAAACGATGGCTTCTCAATCCTTAACAAAGTTAGGGCCTTAGGTAAAGGTGAAACCATCACGCCGACTTTATCTATTGGCATAGCCCACGATTTCCCTGAAGTCATCAAGCTCGATGAAATGACCGGTACCGCCATCGATATCGCCATGAGCCGTGGCGGCGATCAGGCCGTCGTCTCCCGTTATGGCGAGGATATGCGTTTCTATGGCGGCAAAACCTCGGCTTTGGAAAACACCTCGCGTGTCCAGTTCCGTTCCGTCGCCGACTCCATTTTAGGTATCATCCGCGGTGCCTCTAACGTTATCGTTTCTGGCCACATGGATATGGATATGGACGCCCTCGGGGCTTGTTTGGGCATTATGGCGATGTGCGATTTCTGCAATAAGCCTTGCCAAATCGTTTATGACCCCAAGCTCACCGAAAAGAAGACCCGTTACGCTTTCCAAGGCGCCTATTCCAAGGCCGACCTCGACCGTTTGACCATCACCCCCAGGGAAGCCGAAGATCGAATCCGTCCAACCACCTTGTTCGTCGTCGTCGACGTTTCAGTACCAAACCTAGTTATGGGTAAGCGGGCCTTAGAGAAATCGACTAAGACCATTGTCATCGACCATCACCGCCGTGGTGAGGAATTCATCGATAAGCCGGTCTTGTCCTACGTCGACCCCTCCGCCGCCAGCGCTTCGGAAATCATCGCCGAACTTATCCATTACGCGACGGCCAACCCCCGTATCGAAGTCTCGCCGACCATGGCAACCTTGATGTTATCCGGCATCTTCCTTGATACCTCCTTCTTCAAGGCCAAAGCCACCGGTATCCGTTCCTTCGAAGCCGCGGAAATCCTTAAGGAATTCGGAGCCGATAACCAAAAGGCCGACGATTACCTCAAAGACGAATACGAAGAATACGCCCTTATCACCAAGATCGTTTCGACTATTCGTACCCCATTCACCGGCATCTGTTATTGTATGGCCGATGAAAAGGATATCGTCGAACGGGCGACGTTAGCTAAGGTCGCCAACCAATTAATGCAATTAAAAGGCATCAACGCCGCCTTCGTTTTGGGCAGAACCCAACAAAACGAAATCCGACTGTCCGCTAGAAGCAATGGTTCGGTCAACGTCCAGATCCTTTGCGAGAAGATGGGCGGAGGCGGGCATTTCGGGGGAGCCGCGGTAGTCTTCCCCAATACCAACATAGTTACCGCCGAAAGTAAGTTATTAGAGACCCTTGATACCTATCTAGAAGGCGCTAGGTCCGAAGGAGCAAACAAATGAAAGTAATCTTATTAGCCGATGTTAAGAAAGTCGGGAAGAAAGGCGAAACCGTCACCGTCAGCGATGGCTATGGCGCTAACTTCCTCATTCCTCGGGGTTTAGCTAAGCCCTCGACCTCTTTCACCCAGGCCGAATTGGCCCGTGATAATGCCGCGGAAGAAGCTAGGCAAATTGAATTAAAGAAGGCCGCCGAAGAAGTTAAGGCCAAACTAGAAAACATCAACGTCGAATTCACCGCCAAAGTCGGTAATGATGGCCGTATGTTTGGTTGCATTTCCAGCAAGGAAATCGTCGAAGGTTTGGAAAAACAATGGGGCATCAAAGTCGATAAGCGCAAATTCATCGATAAATATCCCGCTAACGCCTTAGGCTATACCAGACTCAAAATCGAACTTTACAAAGGTAGCCAAGGCTATGTCGAAGGCGTTATCAACGTCCATATTTCCGAGGCTAAGTAATTAATGGCCAATCGTGTCGCTTTACCATCTAACGTCGAGGCCGAAAGAGCGGTTTTAGGCTCCATGATAGCCTTCCCCGAATCCGCGGATGAGGCTTTTGGTTACCTAACCGAGGAAGATTTTTCCGGCGTCGATCCCCGTAACCCGCTCATCTATCGGGCCCTTTTCGAACTCCATAAGCAGCAGATTCCCATTGATCCCGAGACCCTCCATTCCATGGAAGTCACCTTGCAGATTTCGGAAGCCTGTGGGGATAACGACTATATCTTTGATTTAGTCTCCAGGGCCATTAACCCCGACAATATGTCATTCTACGTCCAATCCGTCCACGAACAGGCGGTATTGCGTAGATTGTTATTGCAGTGCCGTAAAATCGAAGAAGAATACTCTAAAGGCGTCGCCAATATCAGCGACTTTATAATCGCTAGTAATGACGAAATCACCAAAATCAGCCAATCCCGCCACGTGCAGGGTATGCGTTCGGCCGGTGAAATCGCTAGAAGCGTCGGCGAGCGTTTAGCCAAAACTAGGTCGGATGAAAACGCCCTCATTGGCGTACCTACCGGCTTTAGACGGCTTGATGATTTGACCCATGGCTGGAAAAACGGCGACCTTATTATATTGGCGGCCCGTCCTTCGGTTGGCAAAACCGCCTTTGGCATGAACCTAGCTTTTAATGCCGCCCCCCTAACCGGGCGTCCCGTGGCTTTCTTTTCTTTGGAA
>CAMOQM010000064.1 GCA_946622925.1 uncultured Caryophanales bacterium
GTGGCTAGCTTCATCGATAGTTCCACCAACTATAAGAAGATTCCCGACAAGGAAGCCATACTTACCATTGAAAGAGCCCGTTACGATGTCCGTGGCGTGGAATTCCACGACCATACTAAGACCTTTGATGGTCAAAGCTATCTTGCCCAAAATAGCATTTCTGGGTTGGATACTTTGCCTGGCAACATTAGAGAAAGCGTTAGCTATACCTATTTGAATGAAGCCGGCGATGAAGTATTGAGCAATAAAGACGTTGGTACTTATACCATGGTAGCCCATTTCGGCGGCATCGACGAATTAAACTATTACCCGATCGAAGATATGACCGCGACTTTGAAGGTGGTTCAAGAAGTCGTCAGCATCAAAGACCTCGTGGCTTTTAATGGCATTAACGTCGAGTTTGATCCTGAAAATCCCGACATCACTTACTCTTTAAAGATTACTGATCCTACCGATCCGGAGAAGGAAGCTAAGTTACCCGCCGGAGTTAAGGTTGAATATATAAATAATGAACAGGTATACGCGGGCGAACACGAAGTTAAGGCCGTCTTTACTTGCGAAGATCCCAACAAGACCCCGGATGTGACCGAACTAGTTGCCTATATCGTCATTAACAGAGGCCGCGACTCGGTTAAATTCATGGATGAAGAAGGCGAATATACTCAGCCATTTAGCTTCGATAAATACGTTAAGATTAATGGTACCCAGGCTAGCGTCTTTGGATTTAACGAAGAAATCTTTAGATTGAAACCTAGGGAAATCAAAATCACGGAAATTGATCCTGAAACTTCGGAAGAAGTCGAAAAAACCATCATCGTCAACATTGCCTTCTTCGATTCCGACAACAATTATGTGGCCCCTGAGGATTTGCAGGTCTATACCGAAGAAAACCCCATCGCCTATACTTACCTCGTTGGTTTTGAATATATCGACGAGAACATGAATAACAGCGTCCTGCTTTCGGAAGAAATTGATGGCTTTAAATATGACGGGTTGGAGGCATAAACGATGAAGAAACGTCATGTCCTCTACATAGTCCTCGGCGCCTCTTTGGTGCTCTCCGCCATTTTGACGGGAGTTTTCTATTGGCTGCAGGTTTTCCATAATTACACCGACACCTTAGACGTCGGCATGATGATGGCTTTCGCCGCCTTCTATTTCGTATCTTTCTTCTTAATCGGTTGCGTTACCCTTTCCCCGAAGTTCTCCTCGGGCGTCCCTCAGGAAATCATCTATGTCGTGGCTTCGATATTGTTGATTGCCGAGATTTTAGGCTTCTTAATCTATGCCTTAATCGACTGCGGATTCGAATTCGCCCTTATTGACTGGATTGGAGCTCTAGGCAGGATGCCGCAGGCCTGGTCTTATTACCTCGTGGTCGCCATCGTATTCGTCCTTCTCTTCGTTGTTTATTGCTTTGTTATCAACAAGAAATTCATTAACACCATTACCGGCAAGGATTCCAACGAACTTAAACGCGTCAAAGGTTCCAACCTAGAGAACTCCCGTTGGATGAATGACCGCGAAAAAAAGACCTTATTCAAGTTCTATTCCTACTCCGCTCTAGCGGAAGTCACTAAAGACGGTATCCCCGTCACCGCCGCCCTCGATAAGAAGGGCAAGGATATGGAAGTTGGCTTCAATTCACCTTGTCACTCCATCATCATCGGTTCCACTGGTTCAGGTAAGACAACGACTTTCGTCTCACCTATGATCCAGCTTTTAGCCGCTACTAAAGCTGGTTCCTCCATGGTTATCACCGACCCCAAAGGCGAACTATTCATGCTCCATTCCAAATATCTCCAGAGCAGGGGATATGACGTTAAGGTCATTGACTTACGTGACACCTATTCCTCTTATCGTTGGAACCCACTTGATGCCATTTGGGATAACTTCGAGCTTTATAAAAACGCCCACACCTTGGCCTATAAACGCGACGATTCCATGGAACGTTCCGGCCTTAAGCTCGATAGTGGGGCCGATACCCACGCTAAGGTTTGGTATGAATTCCAAGGCAAAGCCTATAGCGATTACAACCGTTTGATTAACGCGGTCAAGATCTTCAAGAAACGTATCTTCGACGAAGTCTATGAAGACCTCAACGACTTAGTCACCGTCCTTATTCCGGTCGAAAACGAGAAAGACCCCTTATGGGAAAAAGGCGCCCGTTCCATCACTTTGGCCGTCTTACTAGCCATGCTTGAGGACTCTTTGGAAAAAGGCTCGACCATGAACAAGTCGAAGTTCAATTTCTTCAACCTTGCCAAGATCCTCCAGAATTCCAACGAAGACTACAAACAACTTAGGGATTACTTCAAAGGCCGCAGCTCCTTATCTAGAGCCTACTCCTTATCCAAACAGGTTTGTGACGCCGCACAGTCCACTAGGGCCTCCTACATGTCCATCGTCTACGATAAGTTGACCCTCTTTAATGATGCCGGTATCTGCTCTTTAACTAGTGAATCCGACTTCACGGCCTCGGCCTTATCCGACCATCCGACCGCTTTATTCCTCAAGATTCCTGACGAAAAGGATACCCGTCATAACCTCGCCGCCATCTTCATCCTTAATATCTATAAGACCCTCATCAAGGTCGCTAGCGCCACTCCCGAATTATCCTTGCCTAGGAACGTCTACTTCATCATGGATGAATTCGGTAATATGCCTAAGATCAGCAAGTTCGATAAGTTCATCACCGTCGGACGTTCTCGTAAGATTTGGTTCACCATGATCGTCCAGTCCTACGCCCAGCTTAATAATGTCTATGGCGATACCGTCGCCGACATCATCAAGGGTAACTGTGGCATCAAGATGTTCATCGGTTCTAACGATATGTCTACCTGTAAGGAATACAGTGAACTTTGCGGTAATATCACCGTCGCGACCACCTCGACCTCCGGCACCGCCCATAGCGACACCAACTACTCGACCTCCTATCAGGTCCGCCCGCTTATCTATCCTTCTGAATTGCAGCGTCTTAACCATCCTGGCGATATTGGCCATGGTATCGTCGTTACCTTTGGTAACTATCCACTTAAGACCTACTTCACCCCCTCCTTTAAGGTCCCCTTCTACCAGACTGGCGAAATGGATCAATCCGAGCTATTGGAACGTTCCTTCAACGAAAGGGAAGTCTTCTATGACGTCAGGGAAAGGAATAAGCGCGTCCTTGAAAAGAAGGAAGAAGTGGCTATGGAAGCCAAGAGTGAGGAAAAGACCTCAGGTAAATCCAAGGCCGCCAAAAAGAATTCGGTCATCGAAGGCCTTACCCAGGCTGAACTCCTTCAGCTCTTCTTAGAACATCAACATGAAAACCCTGGTTTGACCCTTAAAGAGTTCATCGCCATGGTAAATGATGGGAAAATCGTCATCGGAAAGGAAAGTAAGCAATGAAAGGCAAGTTGAAAAAACGTGGAATTATAATTGCCTCGGCACTGCTGGTCGGTGCTTTGGCTGGCCTTTCCGCGCTTTCGGTGTCCTCCGGATTAAGCGGCGTTTCTTTCACGCAAACCTATGCCGATGATTTAACCGACTACCACGTGGGCTTTGAAAAGGTCGAAGCTAAAGCCGACAATAACAATTTCGTCAAAGTTAATCTCGTGGCCAAAGGGACTCCCGGCACTCGCTTTGTAGTTGCCTATCGTACTTATAACGGCAACGCGGTTAAAGGCGTCGATTATCAAGAAGTCGACAACTCTGTAACCTTGGTCATTGGCGAAGATGGAAGGGTTAGCTATCCCATTTCCGTCAAATGCCTTAATGACAGCAATAGCCGCGAAAAACTTCGCTTAAGCGTTACTGACCTTAAAACCAAAGTTACCTCCCAAGCCGGCCGCCATTTCTATTTGGAAATCGTTTCCGTTTCCGATAAGGATTACACCATCGACGCCAATAGAAAGACCTGCAAATGTTTTTTGCCTTATGCCTATAGCGTGAATGCTTCTATTACCAAGAATGATTCGGCTATCGGGGATAAGACCGTCGCTTATTTAAACGATTATAAGAACATGGAATTTCGTTATCATAGCGGTGATAATGATATCAGCGGCAAAGAGCATTGGAGAACTTGGAAAGAAGGCGTCAATTTCGATTGTGATACCACTAGACGTTGGACCAACGCTTTCATCAATAACGGATTTGCCAATGCTTACGGAACCTATATCCTCAAAAGCATCGATGACGATAAGTTCCATTCTACCTCCAACATCTATATGTCTTCCGGCAACCGCCAGTGGATGAATAATTACAATAAGAGTTCCAGCGATCCTGGCCTATCTTTGTATTATGAAATCGAGCCTTGTAAGAAGGGCGGTTACCGCCTCGACGGTAGGGCGATGACTTATATCAGCAAAGGCACCAATCCCTATAAAAAAGACGGTGATTATGTTGACTTAGAAGAGCTCCATGTCGTAAAGAACCCCAAACTTATTGGTTGGATCCAAGAAACGGATGCCTGGTATTCGTCTAAGAATACGTATTATGACACCACCTTCTATAAGACGGAGCCATATAATGGAATCTTGGACTATGGTCTAGCTATCTTTAATAACAATAGTTCCTGGGACCGTGAAGTCCATAACATTTGGCTGATGATGGCCCTTGTCGATGATAGTGCCCCGAAGATCGTCTCCGAATATTGCCAAATGAACCCCTCTACCGGTGGGTTAGATCTTTTCATCCGCTTCAACGAACCGGTTTACGCCGCCAAGAAAGAAAGCATTTGGATGTTCTTTAACGGCAACAAAACCGCCTATGAAGCCAATTTGGTCGAATCTAGCAATTATAGCGATACTCTCGTCTATGAAATTCCCGCCGAAACGGTTTTAAGCCAATTGAAGTACCGAATCACCTCGTTGTCTTATCAATTCTCCAGCAAAGACATTTCCGATATGTCTTATAACGTCGATAGGTTTAAAGATATCAGTAATAACTTCCTCGTGACGGAGAATAATAAAACCCCCATTTCCTTTGGGGCCAATGCGATTATCGAGGGTGGAATGATCGATTTGATTCGTCCTGAAATTAGTTTTAAGACGAATATTCCGAATCCTTCGACTCCAACCTCCGCTGTCTTCGAAGTGGAAATCAACGCCAATCCTAGCGTAGACAAGATTTTCGAAAACGGAAACGTTTACTATACCTGGACCACGAGCGAAACTTTGGAAAACCCCACCGATCCGGCCTCTTACGACAACGTCCATTTCGTAACTCCCGAAGAAAAAGGCTCCTTTAGTACCGCCTTAATGAAAAACGAAGCCGCCGGCATCGTTAGCGGGTCTTATTATCTTCACGCTTTAGCCGTTTCCTCCTATGGATTTAAGAGTAATCCCGAATACTCTGGCCCCTACCGTCTTGATGGCGAGGCCCCCGATATCTCCATTTTGCAACCCGACCCGAACGAACTAGCCCGCAAAACCTTTGGTTTAAGACTTAAAGATAAGGGTGAATCTGGCAGCCAGACCACAATTGACTATCTCAACATGGTAGTCACTTATCTCGATGCTAATGGCGAAGAAAAAGTATCTAGATATGAGATGATTAAAGACAACAACCTCACCGATACCCATTTTGTATCCAGGTCGTATGGCGCAGGTTACACCGATTATTTCTATAAATCTGATATTAGTGATACTGCCGAATATAAAGATGCCTTCATGCTTGATTTGATGGGAGACCGCAGCCGTTTCGA
>CAMOQM010000065.1 GCA_946622925.1 uncultured Caryophanales bacterium
TCTTGATTGGTATAGAACAAGCGGATTACCGTCTTTTCGCCATTTCCATCGACAAAGCCATTGAAGACTTCTCCTATGGAAAGTTCGCTAGGAATATGATAGTTTTCCACCCAACCACTTAAATCGCCATTCATGGCCCTAATGCCGGCGTTTTGCTGCTGTTGCTGTCCACCACTACCTTGTTCTTCTTTGGTCAATAAGCTATAGATAACGTCTTTCTTGGCCAGGTTGCCGAATTCTTGGTAGCAAGTCTTTAGGACACTATTTGGGGTGCTATTTTTATTGAAGAAGGCTTCGGCGTTTATCTCGGTCGCATTTAATCCCAAATCACCATAAAGGGCCTGGCCCACCGTCTTGGCTTCGTTATTCTCTAGTTGTCTGGGCCTCTTATTCTTGTAATAGATGCCGTCTTTATACCATGAGCAGGCATCAACTTTATAAATAGAATCTTCGCCGGTATAGGAATCAAATGTCGGATGATCGCTATCTTTGACCAACCGGTGGTTATTATCCATACAGAACTTCCGCCACTCATTGATCTGGCTGTTCTTTACGTCGACATAGTCGTATTCATAGGTATAGTGCCGGTAATAAGGCAACTCGGATTCATTGTTCTCCGTTACCATGGTCATCGTATAGTTCGGGGAACTATTCTTCATGTCATAGTTAAGCTCGATGGCCACATACCATTTGGTTTTGTATTCTTCTTGGCCCCTAGCGATTTTGATATCGAAAGATACATCGGCGGTAATCAAATCAGAATCGTTTATATTGATATCCATGCCTAAACCTAAGGTGTAATTGAACTTGTCGGATTCTTGTTTCGATTCAAACCCGGTGTTGATGTCTAAATAGACGTCACCCGTAACGGTATCGAAGTATTTGGTGCCAAACTCATAACCGTTTCCAACTTTTTCGAATACCTTCTTTAGGTATTGGAATTGAACCATCGGGGGTTGGTTATACTCAACGTCATCAATAAAGTCGTCGCGTCTATCCTCGTCTTTGAATAGCCTATAGATTGTAGACAAACCAGACTCTGGATTGGAGCCACCTAAGCGATGAAGGTTATTCGGGGTAGACCTTCTTTTGGCCGCGGAGGGGTTCCTAAAAGACTTCTCCACGCCGTTGAAAGCGAATCTAACCTTTTCATGGCTAGAAGTTGGAAGGGCCTCGCCGCCACAGGCGCTTAGCGAGATGGCTCCTAGTAACAAGGAAGCCGATAAGAGGGTTTTGGCAAAAAGACGTTTCATAATTCCACCGCCTTCAATATGTCCTGTTTATATTTTTATTGTGACATAAAAAACACTATAAGGGCTACTCTTTAGTAAATGGCCCCATCAAGCCATGACAATAATTGATTATTCTTTGGCGTCTTTGCCGATACAGAACGATCTATATTCTTCTTTATGACACAGGAAAACCTCTACCAGATAGGGATCGAAATGCTCCCCGGCTTCCTTCTCGATGGTTTGTAATGCTTCCTCAAAGGTCATAGGCTCTTTATAACAGCGTTTGGAGATAAGAGCGTCAAAGACGTCGGCTAGGGCCATAATACGGGCAGAAAGGGGGATTTCGACCCCTTTTAAGCCCATAGGATAACCTTTGCCATTCCACTTCTCGTGGTGATAGGTCGCAATATCAGAAGCAAAGGCCAAATAATCTTCATCGGTAATGCCAGAAAGGATACGACGGACAATGGTTCCACCTTCTGAGGCATGACGTTTCATTTCCTCGAATTCTTCAGGGGTTAACTTCCCTGGCTTACAAAGGATGGTATCCGAAACGACGATCTTACCGACGTCATGCATGGGGGCAAGGGTATAGAGGAAGTTAATGAAACGTTCATCGATTATGTCGGTATAAACCCCATCTTGGACCGCGTTTTCCGCGATGGCCTTAACCAAAGCGCTGGTGCGGGCAACATGCTCCCCCGTCTCGGTGTCGCGGCTTTCGATTAAGCTAGCTAGACCACTTATGATGTAGGTTTGCATGGAAGAGACCTTCTCTTGGTTTGAGACTAGTTCCGCCTGCGTGTTTTGCTGGACCAAATCGTTATAGAAGATATAGCAAAGGCAAGCACTTATGCCGATGGAGACATAGGCGACATGCAATTTGAAGATCGTCATCGGTAAGATGCCGCCCGCTAAGACGACCAAGATCATGATGATGGTGAAAAGGTCACGGTGACGGAAATTCCTACCAACGAAAATAAGAGCGACTAGTAAATAGACCGTGCCTATAAAATAGAAGATTTCGTAAATAAGGAAGAAGTCGCCACGTTCATAGCCATTTGGCCCAAAGCTAAAGACTGCTCCGAAGAAGGCACAGATGAATTGGGTTAATAGGTTAACAGAGAAGTATCCAGCCGCAATCTTGCCTTGATACTTTAAGCCTAATGCGCCGGTGAATAACATCGCTAGCACCGGGGACAAAGAGAATTGCAAGACGGTAAGGATCGTTAATGGTATGGCGAAATTGGGGTCATAATAACCGCAATGGACCGCGAATTCCGCTGCCGAACAAAAGGTAATGGAAAGGAAAGTGACCGCGAACCAAAGCTTTTGCCTTTTGTTGAAACCCGAGTACGTCAAAACGTGGATCGTCATCGCGATCATCAACAAGGTAATTAGGAGAGTGACGCTAGAATAAACGGTCATACGTACTATCACACCATATAGTAATATTCTTCCTATGAATGGCGAAGCGATTCAAGACAAAACTGCCGGCCTAAGAAACCGTTTCCTCTTTTGGGATAGCCAATTTCTTAAATCATGAGGCTAGGCCAACTAAGGTTCCGGACGCAAAAAACACGCTATACCTAGCGATAAATATTTAGGAAACTTACTTTTCATTATAAATGCCCCCATTACAACGGAAGTTTGATGACACTTAGTAATATTTGAAAACGCTATAAATATTACATATTTTCGTTGGAAACCATACGTTTCTATAAGAATTTTAAACTCAACCTTACAGATTGCCGTAACGCCATGTCTTTGTGTATAAGCCATCTTCACGCCTTATATATGCGTGTTATGATAAGAGGATGAATCTCGTTAAAAAGACTTTTGCCTTTGCCCGTAAACACGCTTTGCTGCTTTCCTCGTTATTCGTCGGAGGCGCCTTTGTCTTTGGGCTTACCGCCTGTGGAGGAAATAACCCAGGGCCTTCTTCCTCGTCCTCAAAGGCATCATCAGAATCTAGTTTCAGCGTTTCAGAGAGTTCCTATTCTAGTTCTTCAGAATCAATTTCATCTTCCTCAGATTATTCGGAAAGCTCTTATTCCGAAGAAAGCTCCGAAGAATCCACCGAACCACCGGTCGTCGACGTTCCAATAGCAGATCCATCCGACTTTACCCTCGACTATTACCCTGAACTCGGTGGTTACTCCATCGGTGACTACCGTGGACCATTATCCGAGTTCACGGTTCCAGAAGAAGCCACGGTCGATGGAGAAACCTATCCAATCGTCGCAATTGGAGATTTAGCTTTCTTTGAACGTAAAAACATTGCCCGCGTCGATCTAAGCGATAACGTTCGTTATATCGGTGAAATGGCCTTTGCCAACTCTGGCCTAACCACCTTATTCGTCACCCCATCCTTGTTCCATGTGGCCGATAATGCATTAGAAGGTTCGGCTATATGGGCAACCCCAGAACAAGGCGTTTATTATCTACCTTCCCGCGATAACCCCTACTGTGTGGCCATCGGCTATGAAGGAACCATTACCATCCATGACGAATGCCAATCCGTAATCGATGGTTGCTTCGATGGCTATCCCGACCAAATCCCCTTCCCCATGGGATTAAAGAGCATCGGTGACTGTGGCTGGCGGTGGGACTATAACACGATACCCCAGAATTCCTCTTTCACCTTCCTCCATCTTGGTAAACACGCCCTTAGCAAATGTGATAAGGTTGCCAATGTAACCCTAAATGACCATGCCCAACCTCTTGGCCAAAGCGCCCTTTCCTCCGACCCCAGGCTAACGAAAGTCACCCTTGGATCAGGCGTCACGGGCATCGAAGACGGGGCATTCAACTCTTGCGCCTTACTAAACACGGTAACTATCCCCGAGTCGGTCACCTATATCGGCACCAACGCTTTCGGTGAATGCCCTTATCTAGAATCGCTTGCCCTTCCCGATACCATTACCGAAATCGGAGACTCGGCTTTCAGGCTCTGTAAAAACCTTGAGACCATTAACCTGCCAACTTCACTTACCAAGCTTGGTGCCTCCGCCTTTGCTAGTTGCTATGGGCTTGTAACCATCAACCTCCCCGAAGGAATAGCCGAAATCGGAGAAAGCACCTTCGAAAATTGCTATGACCTTAATTCGATAATGATTCCCGAATCAATAACCTCCATTGGCAATAAAGCCTTTTATGGTGCCCGTTCCCTAACCGAACTAACCATTCCTAGAAGCGTCCGTTCGATCGGGGCATCGGCCTTCCAGTTGTGCATGACCCTAAAGGATTTGACCTTTGCTGAACGCAACGGACCTTTAGAAATCTTTGAATCCGCCTTCGAAGGATGCGCTGAGTTGACCACTATCTCATTGCCGAAAACATTAACGAACCTAGGCAAATCCGCATTTAAGGATTGCTTGTCGTTAACCGATGTTGGGCTGACCGCCGAAACCACATTGGAGTCTTTGGGTGAAGAAGCGTTCTCGGGCAGTGCATTAACCACCATTACCATCCCCGAATCCATCACGGAAATCCCCGATCTCGCCTTCAGCGGTTGTGGCTCCTTAAAAGAAGTCATCTTCCCGGAAAAGACAGCCGTTGCCGCAATCGGGACCAACGCTTTCCAAGGCTGCACCTCCCTAGAATCGATTGATGTTCCTAATTCCGTCACCTCCCTTGCCAATAGGGCTTTTGCCGGATGCACTAAATTAGAGTCAGCTGCCCTGCCCGAGAGCCTGACCTATATAGCGCAAAGCCTATTCGATGGTTGCTTATCCCTAAATTCGTTTACGATTCCTTCTTCCGTCGTTTCGATTGGCTCACGGGCCTTTGCCGGTTGCGAAGCCCTTGGCTCCATTGTTATCCCAGAAACGATCAAAGCCATCGAGCCATCGACATTCTATGGTTGCTCATCGCTAGCCACCTTCGATTTCCATGGGACGGTTGAATCGATTGGATTGGAAACATTTGAAGGATGCTCCAATTTAGAGACCGTCAATTTCCGGGGCACCCTTCAGCAATGGTTTGCTTTGGAAGGGAAAAACCAACTTAATGGCTTGGTTCATTTCTTCCTTGATGGAAGCGAGAATGAAACCACCGATTTGGTTCTGGATTCATCGATGACAAGCATCCCCAAGGAGGGTTTCTATCGCGCAGCTTTAGCCTCTATAACTATCCCCTCCTCCATCACCAGCATCGGTCAAGACGCCTTTGCTAACGGTTCCACCACTTTAAGCATCATCTACCAAGGAACGATGGATTCTTGGTATGGCCTAGAAAATAAGAATGAATTGATCGGCGACGTCCATTTATTCATCAACGGGGAAGAAGTAACCGAAGTCGTCATCCCATCCAGTTGGGAACAAATCGATTCTTATGCCTTCTATCATTGCTCTTCCTTAAAATCCATCACCCTAAGTG
>CAMOQM010000066.1 GCA_946622925.1 uncultured Caryophanales bacterium
TTTCTTTTCGAGCAGTTCCTTGACTAAGCGGAAGGAAAGGGCGGTTTCGGTGGTGGTGCCGGATTTAGAAATGACGTTGATGGCGAAGTTCTTATTCTCAAGGTGCTTTAGGACTTGGGAGATGTAGCTAGGGGCGAAGGTTTGGCCAAGATATATGATCTCGACTTTGCTTTCCGGGTAGAGGCCATTGATGGCTTCGATGGCGGCCCTAGCGCCTAGATAGGAACCTCCGATGCCACAGACGACGAGGCAATCATATTTGGCTTGGCATTCTTTACCAAATTTTACGATACGGGCGAATTCTTCCTTATCGTAGGTAGCGGGGTATTGGGCCCAACCGAGGTAGTCATTGCCCGCCCCGGTGCGGTTTTCGATACTTTCGTGGATTTCTTTGACTTTTTCCTTATAGGAAGCGTAGTCGATCTTCCTTCCTAGGAATTCGTCTTTGACTTTGATCATCATAGATTAGTCTCCTTTTTGTTTTCTTCTTCTATCCATTGAGGCAATTTCTGGCTTAAGGCCGAGAAATCGATATCCTCACCTTTGACTTTGCTATGGCGGAAAGCCTTGGATTTGTCGGATTGGGTCATGGCCTTAAGTGAGACGCGAACCGTACCTTTCTCCGGATCGACGGCGATGACTTTAACCGCATATATGCTTCCCACGGTGACAAAGGAAGTGAAGGATCTGATGAAATTGTTGCTTAGTTCGGAAATGTGGAGGAGCCCGGTATAGCCTCCATCGAAAAGCAAGATGGCATAAGTGGAAAAAACCCGAATCACGGTGCCAACGCCGACATCGCCGACTTTGGGGGTCATTGTTTTTTCTCCTTTAGGGCCATAAAGGCGGTCACGTCCTCGGGGACGGTGATCTTGATATTGCCCGAACTCCCTTCGACGATGGCGACTTTCTTATGGAGATGGACTAGCAAAGAGGCGTCATCGGTAAAGGTCTTGTTAGCGAGTTTAAGATGGGCTTTATAGATTTCCTTGAATTTGAAGGTTTGGGGGGTTTGGGCGAAGAAGACCTTATTCCTATCTAGATAGGACTTAACGAAGCCATCTTCCCCGAGCAACACCGAATCAACGGAAGGCATGGCCGTAACGGCAGCCCCGAATTGATAGGCGGTGATGAAGTGGTCGGCGATGAGCTTATCGTTAACGTTAGGACGGTCGCCATCGGCGATGAGGATTAAGTCATCGTCTTTGATGCCCTTGGAAGCCAGGTGGATTAAGCCGAGGCGGACGCTTTCTTGCCGGGTCGCGCCGCCTTTAACGAGGTAACGGACCTTTTTGATTTGACGGGATAATATCAAATCGCGGCAAGTGCCTAAGGTATTAGGCTCGACCACGACGCAGATTTCATCGACGCTGGGGGAGGCGGAGAACCTAGAAAGGGTCACCACGAACATCGGCTCGGAACCAAGGTCGACGAATTGTTTGGGATAAGGCGCGCCAAAACGGGTCCCGGTTCCTCCGAAAAGGACTAAGGCGATTTGACGGGCACGGACCTGCTTCATGAGTAAGAGTATAGCACCCTTCTTATAGAAAAATAAGAACCACTAGGGCTCTTATTATAGTTTTTCGTCTTTTTAGTTATTTTCCCAAGCCGAGAGGTCGCTATTGATGGCCACGCCTTTGACGATGAGGCGGAGGATTTTCTCTAGCATCCTATTGGGGGAATAATCGGCGGGACAAGCGTAATTGACGCGTCCATCATCGACCAAGGATTGGACTTTCTCTTGCTTGCCGCGGGGATAGACGGCAATCGATTTGCCACCGTTATTTTTGACTAGGATCATCGAGGGGACGTCGGTTAGTCCATCGCCGATATAGACGATGTTAGAGTAGGGGATACGCCGGGAATGGGTTTTCTCGTTGACCGCGTTATCGTCTCCCGAATCGGTGATGCCTTTGGAGATGCGGAAGAAGTATTGGGTCTTTTGGGTGTAGTTGATGGCAAGCTTTGGCCAAATGGCTTCGCCAGTCACTTCATCGAAGATATATTCGCAACCATAGAGTTGCTTGAATTCCTTGGCGATGGAGCAACCTTCGACGATTTCCTTATTGCCGGAAGAAACTAGATAATGCTCGACCTTCACATTGTGTTCTTCGCCATATTGGTTGATGCGGGAGAACCAAGTGGCGACGCCGGGGAAATAGGAGATATTACGTCCGCATTCATTAAGGAAGGCCCGGTCCATCTTGATGCCCCTTTCCTTAGCGACGTCACGCATGACGTAGAGGTAGGAAAGGATCTTTTCGCAGCCGGTTTTCTCGGAGAACTCACTGGTCCTTTGCCAGAACTCGGCGGGAGTCATTCCCATTTTGGGAATAAAGCCATAGGCCTGCATATCGGTGGGGGCCAAAGTCGAGTCGAAGTCGTATAAGATTGCGAGGATTGGTTTTTCTTTCATGGCCATATTGTATGTTTTCTTGGTAAGAAAAACACCCCTTTTTCCTAAACTGGGTTACAATAAGGCGGTGCAAACCTATCAGATTATCCTTTTAGTCTTATTGCTGCTCGCCTTCTTCTATGTGGCGTTACTTCTTTTCGTGATCTCGAATATGCGGGAATTCAAACGGCGTCTAGGCAAGCGGGAAAAGGCCTTGCTTATCTTGATGAACGAGAAAAGCGATTTGCTGCTTGATGTCTGTGCCTTACTAAAGCAAGCCAAGGTCGAATTTAGCCAAGGCGACGAAGAAGCGATCAAGGCCTTAGAAGAGCTACGTTTCGATAAAGTGAGGAATGAAACCCTTAACGATAAAGGGGCCATCATCCACGCCGCCCATTCCCATATCAACTACATCGTCCAATCCAATAACTGGCTGAAGAAGGATTTACGTTTTTCCACGTATCGCGAAAATTACGATGAACTAGACCAAAACTACCGTCAATCGGCGGCCATCTATAATTCCGACGTGGCCGGCTATATGTATTGGTTTTCCTTTCCTACCTGCACTTTGGCGGTCCGCATCTTAGGATACCGGGGCAAGGAAAGCCTTAACTAAAAGTTATCTCGTAATCGAGTAGTCCATCGTAGAAGTCTTTTTCGTGGCTAACGAGAATGAGGGCCCCTTCATAGTTTTCGATGGCTTTAAATAAGGAATCTTTGGCTTTTTGGTCCAGATGGTTGGTAGGTTCGTCTAGGATTAGGAAATTGGTCTTTTGGTTACCTAAGACGGCAAGCCTGGTTTTGGTGATTTCGCCCCCGGAAAGTTCTTTCATTTTCCTTAAGGCAAGGTCGGCCCTAACCCCGAATTTGCCAAGTAATGAACGGACCTGGGTTTTGTCTAAATCCGGGTAGATTTCCGCAATATATTCAAAGGGGGTGAGATTAAGGTCGATATCGGCGTCTTGGCCATAATATCCGATTTGGCTTCCTTTTAGGAAGGAATAACTTCCGCCTAGGCTTTTGACTAGTCCCAAAATAGTTTTGACGAAGGTGGATTTGCCGATGCCGTTTTTCCCGATGATGGCGACTTTTTCACCTTGCTTTAAGGCAAATGAGAAGGGGGCAAGTAATGGGAATTTATAACCGATGGAGAGATTTTCCACGACTAAGGGTTTGGCCCCAACGTGATGGGAGAAGGGGAAGGAGAAATTAACTTCGCCCCCTTCTTTTTTCGGGGCCTCCATGACTTCGAGATGGCTAAGTCTAGTCCTTCTAGATTTAGCGGCTTTGGCGGAGGTGGCCCTAACGATGTGTTTAGCGATGAAATCTTCTTCTTTTTTGATGTAACGTTGTTGGGCGGCGTAGTTCTTTTCGTATTGGGCCCGATCGATTTCCCGTTGGATTAGATAATGGTCGAAATCGCCTTTATAACGGGTGATGGTCTTATTTTCCAAAGCGAAGACCACATCGATGCAGCCTTTTAGGAATTCGCGGTCATGGGAGATAAGCAGGAAGGCCCCGGGATATTCATTTAGATAGCCACGTAGCCACTCGACTTGTTTGGCGTCGAGGAAGTTAGTGGGCTCATCCATTAGCAAGACGTCTTTTTCTTCTAGTAGCATCTTGCCCAAAAACACCTTGGCCCTTTGGCCACCCGAGAGGGTTTTTAAAGGACGGGAAAGGTCATATTGGGAGATGCCTAAGCCATCGACGATGCGGCCGACTTTTTCTTGCAAGGAATAGAAGCCGGATTGGTTAAGTTCGTCGCCTAAGCGCATGGCTTTGGAGAGAATCTTTTCATAATCCCCTTCCCCGGAGGCGGCGTCTTCATAGAGTTTTTCCATGCGTTTTTCCTTTTCGTAGAGATCTTTATAGACCCCATAAAGGAAAGAAAGGGAATCTTCTTCGCCAGAGACGGAAAGTTGCTGGTCAAGATAGGAGTAGGTGACGTGCTCTTGCCAAATGACTTGGCCCTTGTCGGGGCGGAGGGCGCCGGTGATAAGGGAAAATAGCGTCGACTTACCGCTTCCATTAATGCCCACCAAACCGCCGTGTTCGCCGGGGTTTAGCTTTAAATTGGCCTTGGAATAAAGCTCTTTGTCGCCGTAATTAAATTCGATGTCGCGGAGTTCAAGTAACGCCATAGGAAAAATGATAGCAACCTCTTATAGAGGAAGGAAGGTTTTATTTAAGGTAAAAATAGCCTCCGTTAACGTAGAAGAGGATCGTGAAAATAGCGGTTATGCCTAGAAAGATTGAGGCTACGACGATATAGGTTACGAAGTAGGTATATTTCTTAACGTGGCCCGAGATGGCTAAGATTAGGGCGATGATATCGAAAAGGAAGGCAAACCCGGCGACGAAGGGGAAATAGACCTTTAATTCCGCGACGTGGTTAACAAAATCGAAGAAAAAGTTAGGGATAGTCGCAAAACTAGTGCCTAGCCACTGCCTGAATCCAGAACTAGCCAGGATGATGAAAAGAGAGCCTAGGACCAAAAACAAAACGATTATCCCTTGGATAAGGAAGGCTAAAGCACCAAGCAGTCCTGAGAAGGCCGGCAAAAAGAAATACATCGTCGTTAATATCGAGGCGATGCCACCTAGGATTAGGAAAACTTTGGTCGCCCGCCTTAACCTTTGGCCGGGTAATTTAGACTGAAAACGCTCAATCTTCTTGTGTTTATCGTAGCTCTGGAAGCCTATTTTCTTTTCTTCTTCGAAATTATCTTCCGGCATATTAGTTGCTGCTGGCGGAGGCATTGTCACGGCGTTCATCGGTGATGTTATCGATGGCGATGACTAAGGCCACAAAGGTATAGGGATCGAACTTATCGTCGATAGTTAGGACAAAAGAGTCGCGCGCCGAGATTTTCCTAGCCACGTGGCCGATTTCTTTGCCGTTAAGCAAAATGGCGTAGTTGAAGGTCAATATATTGCCTCTGATCTGCAAATCCCCAAGCGAGGATTCGATGAAGTAGTGGTCATGGACGGAGAAAATCTTTCTTTTGATGGTGCAGACCTTTTCTCCATCGGGCTTTTCGACGAAGGCGGAATATCTAAATAATTTCCAGAACTTATTACGGACCACAAAGTGGGTGTTTCCCTCTAGGTCATTGACGAATTTCTTCCTGGTGAAGGAAAAGACTTTGCCCTTGACGATCATGACGTCTTGTTCGTTAACGTCTTTGACTTTGGATGAGCCTCT
>CAMOQM010000067.1 GCA_946622925.1 uncultured Caryophanales bacterium
TTAAATGTCTTAGCTAAGAAAAGTGGGGATAAATATATCAACATCGAAGGCGGGGGTTGCCGCCGATCAAGCCGCCGATAAAGATTCCTTAGCTAACCGCGCTTATCTAAGAACAATGATTCCTATCTGGCTAAGCTAAGGAAGGCCGACTTTATTAAATAACCCCTTGGGCTAGCATCGCCTCCGCGACTTTCTCAAATCCGGCGATATTGGCCCCCTTGGGTAGATCGTAAGCATCGCCATATTTAGTGGCGGTCGCATAGACCCGGTCGAAAATATTCTCCATAATGTCTTTTAATCTGGCATCAACTTCCTTTTTGCTCCAAGATAGATGTTGGGCGTTTTGGCTCATCTCCAATCCCGAGACGGCCACCCCACCCGCATTGGCGGCTTTGGCTGGCCCAAATAAAACCTTATGTTCGACGAAATAATGGGTCGCTTCCAAAGTCGAAGGCATATTCGCCCCTTCGAAAACCCCAATCACCCCATTTTCGACTAAGGCCTTAGCCCCATCGATATCAAGTTCGTTTTGGGTGGCGCAAGGTAAAGCGATATCGCATTTGACGGTCCAAATCTTCTTACAATCGGGAACATATTGGGCCGCCGGATACTTTTCTAAATACTCTTTAATGCGTCCACGCCTTACTTCTTTTATTTGTTTTACCAAATCTAAATCGATGCCGTTTTCGTCATAGACGTAGCCATTAGAATCCGACATGGCCACAACCTTGCCACCTAATTCGGTCGTCTTTTCGCAAGCGTAAATCGCGACGTTGCCAGAGCCGGAAATAACGACATTTTTTCCTTTAAAGGAATCGCCTTTCATCTTATCTAGGGCCCTAGAAGCGAAATAGCATAATCCATAACCCGTGGCTTCTTTTCTACCTAATGAACCACCAAAAGATAAGGGTTTGCCAGTTAAAGCCCCATCGACCCGATTGGTGATTTTCTTATATTGGCCATAGAGGTAACCAATTTCCCTACCTCCAACCCCAATATCGCCAGCCGGGACATCGGTGGTGTCGCCAATATGGCGGTAAAGCTCATTCATAAAGGCTTGGCAGAAAGCCATAACCTCACGGTCGGACTTTCCCTTAGGATCAAAGTCAGAACCGCCCTTTCCTCCTCCCATTGGTAGACCAGTCAAAGAATTCTTTAATATTTGTTCCAAGCCTAGGAATTTAAGGATGGATTCGTTGACGGATGGATGGAAGCGGAGACCGCCTTTATAGGGACCAATCGCCGAATTATATTGGACGCGGTAACCATGGTTAACCTGAACTTCGCCCTTATCGTCGACGTAGCTCACCCTGAAGGAGATAATCCTTTCGGGGATGACGAAACGTTCGAAGACCTTTTCTTTGACGTATTCGGGATGTTCCTCGGCGACCGGGCCAAGGCTATCCAAAATCTCATAGGCGGCCTGTAGGAATTCCTTTTGATAGGGGTAATCCGCGGCCAATTTGTCATATATGGGTTGAAGATGCTTGTTCATAAGTTAGCCTTCTTTCCGCTAAATTTTAGTCCACGGGTTTCTTTTGATAAAGAAATTATTAACGGGTGCTTTCTTTTTCCTAATATAATTTGAGCAGTCTATATGGATAAACGCTGCTTAAAACTATCACGGATAACCTGGATTATCGCTTTATCCGTATTCGTCGCGGGGTTATTCATTTCCTTATTCCTAGGTGCTATCCTTCACTTCTCGTTGCAGGAGTATAACACCCAATTCGTCCGTATCACCAACGGTATCGCCATCTTTTTCCTTTTCTCTATAGTCTTAGTTGAGATTTTGGCCCATTTCTTTAACAAAGACGCTAACTGGAATACCTTCGTCGCCGCCATTGGCTTATTCCTTTTCGTGGGGGCTTCCATGGATACGGTGGCTCAGTTCTTGCCCCCGGATAATTCGCCAACCCATCCTTATGACTATTTGCTGGCCTTAACTAGCCACCTTGGATTTATCATCACCATCATCGGATTCTTCCGCTTCTTCGAATCCGATTACAAAGTCTCGGTCACCAATAAAGAAAGGGTGCCTTTCTATATGGCGGCCTTAGTCTCAGTCAGCGCCTATATCCCGTTATTGCTTATCCATGTCTCTTATCTTCTTTTGATTCTAGATGCGGGAATGACTTTATATATGCTAATTAAGTGTTTAGTCTATGCCACCCGGAAAAAGACGATCAACGTCACCTTCGTTTTGGCCATGTCCATAGCTGCGGTCGCCTTTACCGCTTTGGTCATCGACGAATTTGGCCTAAACTTCCCCAACTATTTCTTTGATTTTGGCTTCCTCTCCATAAGCGGCATCATCGTCGCTATTTTGTATTATGCCGTCTATTTGGTCTTTGTCGTTAAGGCGGTTAATGAGGCTTACCGCAAAGAAGAACTAGAAAGACAAACCAAAGAGCTCCAATCCGTGGTCTTAAAAGAACAAATCAAACCCCATTTCGTCTTTAACGCCCTTAATGCGATTAAGTTAGCGTACCAAAGGGATAAGCGAAAAGGCGAGGACGCTATCGATTTATTCTCTAAGTATCTTCGTTCCTCCACCGAGGCTGGCTCTGTCTTTTTAATTCCCTTGGAAAAAGAACTAAGCGTCATTTCTTGGTACGTCGAATTAGAAAACCTTAAGGTCAACAAGCCTTACGAAGTAATCTTCAATATCGATGCCTATGATTTCCAAGTCCCCTATTTTGGTTTGCAACCCCTAGTGGAAAACGCGATTAGATATGGCCGACTTGCGGAAAAAGAAGACGGACATGTCGAGATTTCTTCCTTTGAAGAAGAAAACTGCTACAAGATCATCATCTCCGATAATGGAGTGGGTTTTGATCCCTTTAAGATCGACGATTCCTCTTATGGAATTGGCAATACAAGGCAAAGATTTAAATTGCTATTAAACGCCACCTTCGAAATCGGAAGCAAGCTCGGAGAAGGTTCGACCATAACCATCACCATACCCAAAGGAGGCAAAGCCGATGCAAGCGATAGTCGTTGACGATGAATCTTCCGCCTTACATCTATTTTTAGATGGGGTGGTAACCGATTCAAAACGGGAATATCACTTCTTCAAAGATAACCCCAAAACCATCCTTAGCTACGTTAGGAATAATGACGTCGATCTAGCTTTCCTTGACGTTAATATGCCAGGGATTAATGGATTGGAACTGGCCAAAGATTTAATTAAGTTTAATCCCGCGATGAAAATCGCTTTTATTACTGGCACCAATTTAAAGCGGGAGGACCTTGATCAAAAGTTAGCCCAATCCGTAGTCGCCATCCTCTATAAGCCCTTAAGCGCGGTAGAATTAGAGAAAGCTTTATCCATCGTCGATAAGGAAGATTTGATATTAGACGTCAAAACGTTTGGAACCTTTGATTGCTTTGTTAATGGCCATAATGTGCATTTCCCTTCCAATAAATCAAAAGAACTATTAGCCCTACTAATCGTCTATAACGGCAAAAGCCTCACCATGGACCAGGCCATCACCGCCTTATGGCCAGACCGTGATCTCGATAAAGCCAAAATCCTTTACCGCGATGCCGTGTGGAAACTTAGGGCCACCTTAGAAGAGATTGGCGTCCCCTGTGTAATCTTTGAAAGGGCCTTACTAACCTTACGTAAAGAAATGGTCCGTTGCGACTATTACGATTTGCTAGAAGGCAAAAGGAAAATGGGCGAGGAAGACTTCTTACCCTCCTATGAATGGTCCCTTCCTTACCAAAACCAGCTCGATTTTATAAATAACTAATTACAAAAAAGGTTTAAGAAACTACAATTAATTTAAATTAATTAACGGAGTCATCAATATGAACTATCTAGTCTATAACAAGCTCGCCGATAATAGCCATGGCGAGGAAGGGGCCAAGGCCGCTTCCGAAGAATTAAAAGGCAAAGGTTACGAAACCGAACTCGTCTCTTCCGTCGATATCGATTTAAAGGAATTCTTAGCTAAAACCAAAAAAGGCGATAAGGTCATCTTGCTTGGTGGAGACGGTACCTTAAACTACTTTGTCAACCATATAGATGAAAAACTCCCTCCGGTGGAATTCTTCCTCTTCCCTTCTGGCACCGGCAACGACTTCTATAATGACGTAAAAGACGACGAGCTCGTCGATGGCATGGTCCCCCTTAACCAATACATCACCAATCTTCCTAAGGTCGAAGTTAAGGGCAAAACCTATCGTTTCATCAACGGCATCGGTTATGGAATCGATGGCGAATGCTGCGTCAAGGCCGAGGAAATGAAAGCCGCCGGCGAAAGCGAAATCAACTACGGCTCCATCACCGTTAAGCTCCTCATGGGCCCTTATAAACCCAGGGTCGCCAAGTGCAAAGTCGATGGAGTGGAAGTCGGCGAATTAAAGAAAGTCTACCTCGCCTCGGCGATGAACGGCCGTTATTATGGAGGCGGCATGAATATCGCCCCCGAACAAAAAAGGAATTCTGGATTATTAAGCCTCGTCATGATCCATGGTAAGGGCAAATTAGGAACCCTTCTAATGTTCCCTAAGTTATTCAAAGGCACCCACGTCAAGATGAAGAAGAACACCTTCGTTAAGCAAGGCAGACTCATCGAGGTTGAATTCGACCGTCCCTGCGGCTTACAAATCGATGGCGAAGTCATCCGCGACGTCACTTCCTATAAAGCCTATATCGACTAGTATTCCAGGCCACCTTCGGGTGGTCTTTTCTTTGACCCTATATTAAGATTTAGCCATGGCTTACCAAGAAGATAACATAGCAACGATAGAACGCTGGATCGAAGAAGGTTGGAGATGGGGCAAGCCTATCGACCATCTTACTTATGTTAAAGCCTTAGAAGGGGATTATAACCTTTTGCTAACACCTACTAAGCCAGTGCCCAAAGCATGGTTAGAAGATATTAAGGACAAAAAGGTTTTGGGCTTAGCTTCTGGAGGTGGGCAGCAAATGCCCATATTAACCGCCTTAGGGGCTAAATGCACTTGCTTAGACTATTCCTCCAAACAACTAGAAAGCGAAGCCTTGGTGGCCAAACGGGAAGATTATTCCATTAATTTAGTCCAGGCTGATATGTCGAAGCCTTTGCCTTTTGAAGATGAAAGCTTCGATATCATCATCCATCCCGTATCCAATTGTTATATCGAAGACGTCCTGCCTTTATGGAAAGAGTGCTTCCGCATCCTAAAAAAGGGTGGGAGATTGCTCTCTGGGTTAGATATTGGAATCAATTACATCACCGATGAAAAGGAAGAACGGATTATCAATTCATTGCCCTTTAATCCCTTACGTAACCAAGCCCAAATGAAGCAGCTTGCCGATTCTGATGGAGGGATCCAATTCTCCCATACCTTAGAAGAACAGATCCAAGGCCAATTAAGCGCAGGGTTCATCTTAAAAGAGCTTTATGAAGACTATAACGAGGAAGGAAGGCTAGCCGAGCTTCATATCCCTTCCTATATCGTCACTTTATCGATTAAGCCCTAATTAAAAACGACCCTGATTGGCCAGGATCGGAGTTAACAATTGGCGCGCCCGAGCCGACTCGAACGGCTGGCCTCAACCTTCGGAGGGTTGCACTC
>CAMOQM010000068.1 GCA_946622925.1 uncultured Caryophanales bacterium
AGGTATTGCCGCTTTTTTGTGTTATTATTACTGAGATATGAATTTCTACGAATGGTTTTTCTTAGAAAAAGGCCGGGCTCCGGCGGGCTTATTTTCTTGGTCCCATTTATTAAGCGTGACCATCGCTTTAGCTTTCTTCATCACTCTAGGCTATTTTCTTGGCAAGAGGAACCAAGATAACCCCAAGGGCCAAAGAAAGGTATTAATCTTCACCACCGCCGGTATCTTGGCTTTGGTCATCATGAAGATGTCTTTCTTGCTTGCCACTACCGACAATATCCCCAATACCTTATTAGAGAACATGCCCCTCTTCTTCTGTGACATGATGGTCTTTATCGTCCCGCTTGCCGCCTTTACTAGGGGAAGATTCCAGGATATCTGCTTTGACTTCATCGCCATCTGCGGTTTCATCATGGGCTTAATGGGCAATTATGCCGCCGGGAATATCTATGGTAGCCATCCCGCCTTTAGTTATTTGTCCTTAATAAGCGCCATCAGCCATTCGATCTCAGCCTTCGCCGCCATGTTCGTCTTTAGGGCCAAATTAAACAAGATGGAGAAGCGTAACATCATCTTCGTCATCGGCATCTTATTCGTCTATATGTCGATTACCCTCGCCGTGGATTATGCCACCGGCAAAAACTATATGTTCTTCTTAGGAGGAGATGGTACCCCCTTTGGCTTATTCTACGATATGGTAGGCGGCAACCTCATCGCCTATCAAATCATCATCTACGTCCTCCAATGCGGTTATATCGGGGTTTTCTATTTAATCTATTACCCCATCGTAAAAACGATTAGGAAAAGAAGAGAAAAGAAGCTTAATGGATCAAAGCCTAGCCCCGAGCAATAACAAGCCCCAATATTATCCGGTTTTGGATTTGGTGCGGTTTATCGCCGCCCTTTTAATCATCTTCATCCATATCTTCCCCGAAGGAAGTTCTACCCAATCAATTGGTCTAGATACCTCCGTGCCAATGCTACTAACCGAGTCTTTTGTCTACGCCATTTTAAGGCCAGCCGTGCCTATCTTCTTCGTCATAAGTAGCTTCTTGCTATTTAGGAAGATCGAACTCGATCCCGAGAATAAATGGAGATATATAAAGAAATTCCTCCTAAGGCTAGTCTTCCTTGCTTTGTTTTGGTATGTCCTCGCCTTGCCTCTAACCATCAAAGACATCACGGGCTTAGTCGGCCAAGGCGATACCTTTAACCTAATTAGATATATCGTCATTACCTTATGGAAAGGGGCGCCCCGCGGCTTTTGGTTCCTAGTTTCGCTTGGAGAATGCGTTTTAATAACCGCCTTATGTAAAAGTAAGAAATCGATGGTTATCTTAACCGTGGTTGCTTCTTGCTTATTTATCTATGGCTGCTTTAATTCCGCTTATTTCGGAATAATAGTAAATAACGATAGCCCCTTTGCTAGAGGGCTCGCCAATGCCGGGAACTATCTAGAATTCTCCTATTGCCAACTAGAAGCCCTTATCTTCGTGGCCCTAGGCAAGATATTTGCAATGCACGGGCCCTTTAAAATCAAAAATGGCCTCATCTTCATAATCCTTGCCTTCCTCGTAATGGCAGGCGAGCTCTTCCTCACCCTCTATTTTGGTTTATTCGTTTATCCCGATGCCTATTTAGCCCTCCCCTTTTTCATCTTCCTATTCATGAATAAGATGCTTTCCATAAACGTGGAAAACCCCTCTTTCATAAGGGTGGCTAAAAAGCTAAAGAAAGTCGGTAGCTTTTCTTATTTGTTCCACATCCAGTTCTTCGCCTATCTCCATTGGATATTAGATTCGCTGGGAAGCAATGTCTTCCGGGAACAAATCGCCTTATTGCTTATCCCCTACTTCGTCTGCGTCCTGCTTTGCTTTGGATTACAGACCCTCTTTGAATATCTATCTAAATATAAATACCTGAGGTTCCTTAAATACGCTTATTGATAGGCAGGCGTGTGTTAGAATTATGGACGTGAATAACCAAGAAGAAAAAATCGTTAATGCCAGAAGAATCAACAAGATGCGCTGGATCGCCGGGGTGGCGGTCTCGGTTTTGGTTATCGTTATAACCATCGTAAGCCTTACCCTTAATATCGCCGATATCTATAACGAAGGCGCGGGGGTGGCAGGACTTGGCACCTTAAAGATGTTTACCACCATCTCTAACGTCATCGCCGCCGTAGCGGCCTTTATGTGCCTACCCTTCCAAATCGATGGTTTAAAGAAAGATAAATATAAATTACCGCCTTGGATCGTGACCCTTCTTTATATTGGGGCCGTGGGCACTTTCCTAACCTTTTTCATCGCCATCACGGTCTTATCGATCACCCAAGGGTTCGTCATCATCATGTTGACCCGTTCCAACTTGTTCATGCATACGATTAACCCCATATTCATCACCATCCTCTTCACTTTAATCGTCTCCGATTCCCATATTAGGTTCCGTTCTTCCTTTTTAACCATGATCCCCGTTTCAATTTATGCCTTTGTTTATTTCATCATGGTCTTCGTGGTTAAGGCTTGGACCGACCATTACCAAACCAATACCTATATTCCCTGGCCCTTAACTTTACTGATCATCCTTCTGGTGGCCTTCGGCTGCGCCCAGCTATTAAGGCTCTTACATAACCTTATGAACAGACACGTCCAAGATAGGCTTAGGAAATATTATCTAAAGTCTCCTGACTACGGTTTCCCAAAGGTCTCGGATGCGGTTAGGAAATTAGCCGAGGTCGAATCCAAGTTCTATGCGGAAGGGGATGACATCTTTATTCCCACCGATATCATCGCGTTATTACAAGAAAGATATCAGGCCTCTATCGTGCCTCTGGATATTCTTTATGACATCTATTTAGAAAGCTATATCGAAAGCTTAAAGGATAGGAATCTAATCAAATAAAAGCCACCAATCGAGGTGGCTAGGTTAACTTAGAACAAGGCCCGGAATATCGCCAATAGGCCATTAACTATTTTGGCCCCTCTAGAAAGTTTCCATTCATCGGTGATTAATTCGGATACCTCAAAGATGTTTTCGAAGTCCTCGCGGATATCTTTTAAGCAAGGATGCTTATATAAGACCGCCCCACATTCGTAATGGTGGGTTAAACTACGGAAGTCGAGGTTAATCGTGCCAACAAAGGCTACGTCATCATCGGAAATAAGCATCTTGGCGTGAACGAATCCGGGGGTGTATTCATAAATCTTGACCCCGGCCTCGCGAAGTTGCTTATAGGAGCTTCTTGTCATACAGAAGACCGCTTTTTTATCCGGGATATGCGGAGTTACGACCCTAACATCCACTCCCCGTCTAGCGGCATCGCATAAAGCCATGGTGAGATGATGGTCGATGATTAGATAGGGGGTCGTGATATAGAAATACTTCTTGGCCCTTCCCAAAATATTGATGAAGTTCTCTTCGCCGACTTGTTCCTCGTAAAGGGGTCTTGGGCCATCGCCAAAGGGGATGATGGCGCCTTCTTGGTCAAATACTTCGGGATTAGGATTGAAATAAAGTTTGAAATCGGGGATTTCCCGTTTGGCGAGGAGGAAATCGATGAAGAAAAGGGCGGTGAAGGTATTGACGGCCTTGCCATAGACCCGGATACCCGTATCCTTCCAATGGCCCAAACGCTTATTCTCGTTGATATATTCGTCGCCTAGGTTAATGCCCCCGGTAAAGGCAACCTTGCCATCGACTACGGTTATCTTGCGGTGGGAACGGTTATCGACGACCGCCGAGACAATCGGGGTAAAGGGATTAAATTTATGGGCGTCGATGCCTTCTTTACGGAGGGTTTTATAATAACCGCTAGATAACATCGTGACGGTGCCGACGTCATCATAAAGGAAATGGACCTTCACGCCTTCTTTGGCTTTCCTAACTAGAATCTCATGGATCGAATCCCACATATGGCCGGGATCGACGATGAAATACTCCATCAAGATGAATTCCTTGGCGGACTCAAGGGCCTCAAGCATATCCACCCACATCTTCTCGCCGACGGGATAATAATTGATCTTATTACCCATCGTTCCGCCTAAATAGGAGGTTTTCTTTAAATAACGGGCGAGTCCGGCGTCTTCGCCCATATATTCATATAGTTCGGGTAGATTCTCGTTATTGGCGACATAGGGGGCGAGCTCATCAGAAGCCTGCATGAACATTTTCCTGGTTTTCTTCGAGGCTTTGGTACGGGAGAACAGCAAATAGAATAAAGTTCCAAAGATTGGTAGTACCAACACTAAGAAAAGCCAAGGGATCTTATATTCGGGATTCTCTTGCCTGTTAATTAAAACCAATAAAACAGCAAGCCCGATGATGACGGAGACGATTTGGAAGATATAGAAATATTCATTAAGGAAAACTATGACCAAACCGATGGCTGCGACTTGTAGCAAGAACAAGAGGGCGGAAATGCTCCACTTGGAGAAAAGGATCCGTAATAGCTTCATGTGATTATCTCCTTTTAATTATGCGATAAATTGGGCGTATTTCTCTTTGATTAAGCCATAGACGTCTTTGAGTTCTTCGATTTCTTTATCGAGGTTAACGTCATCGCTATTTCTGGTGGCTTCGGTGATGGTACAAGCCAAAACATAAAGCGGGGTTAAGGCCAAATTGCCCGCCACGCCTTTTAAGGTATGGGAGGCCTCAAAGACGCCCCGATAGTCTTTCGCTTCATAGCAGGAAACGAGCTTATCGCAGCCATTGTTAGCCATGAACTTGCCTAGCATCCTGCCAATTAAGGCATCGTTCATCATAAGGGCTACGGCATTTTCGTAAGAGCCGTTTATCTCAATATAGAATTGCTTAACGTCCATTGGTTAACTCCTTTTGGATTAATTCTTCGAATTCTATTATTGGTAAGGGTTTAGAGAAATAATAGCCCTGGATGACGTCGCAGCCACTATCTTTAAGGAAGCGATATTGCTCTTCCTTTTCCACGCCCTCGGCCACCACTTTGGCATCCATAACCTTGGCTAAGTTAATGATCATCTTGATGATATCTTTGACCTTGGGGTTTTTATCCATCGCGCGGATGAATTGCATATCGATCTTCAAGACGTCGAAAGGCAAGTCCACCAGGGCCCCGAAGGAGGAATACCCGCTTCCGAAGTCATCGATTTCCACCTTGAAGCCTTTTTCCCTAAGCCTATCGATGACGTTAATGACTTCTTTGGCGTCTTCGGCGAAGGCGGATTCGGTTATCTCGATGTAATAATCCTCGTGGGGCACCTTATTTGAGTCGACATAGCCTAATATTTCCTCGACTAGATTAGGACGGTAAACGTCGACCCTGGAAACATTGACCGAAAGAGGAATGCTTAATCCGTATTTTTCTTTCCAACTAGCCATATATTCGGCCGCCTTTTCCATGATATAGGCATCGAGTTTGCCAATGAGGCCGTTTTTCTCGAAAAGGTTGATGAATTCGCCAGGTGAAACAAAACCAAACTTCGGGCTAATCCATCTGATTAAGACCTCGGCGCTGCAAAGGAAAGGTTTATCGGCTTGAATGTTATATTTCGGTTGGAAATAAAGTTGGAATTGCCCGCTT
>CAMOQM010000069.1 GCA_946622925.1 uncultured Caryophanales bacterium
GCAGAGGTTAAGCTCCCTTTGATGATCAGGGGTCCCTTTATAAGCCTCGAAATCGATTTGGAGTTGCTCACAGCTTCTCTTGGAGATGAAGTTGCCCGCTTTCCTAGCGGCAAAGAAGCCAAGGGCAATGGCTAAGCCAAATAGCCCATAATCGGGGCGGAGGTAGAAGGGGAACCAGGTGATGGTCATGCGGTTAGCTTCTTCTAGGTAACCGGCCACATAGGCGGTAACGTAGATGCCGATGGGGATTAAGGCAAGAAGCTTTTTCCAGCCCGGCGATTTTAAGAATAGCAGGGTTAGTCCGATAAGCACTAAATCGGTGAAGGGGTTGGTGCCGGGGAAAGTCCCATGCATTAAAGTTGGGTCTTTAGCGATAGTAAATATATAGATAGTTAACCCAATTATGATTAGGCCATAGACGGAAGCGATACGGGCGAGGTATTTCCACTTGTTACGAGTGTAGTGCATACCTTCCGCGAGCATGAAGATAAACAAAGGGAAAGCGATCCTACCCAGGGCTCTAAGGACGGTTATGGCGTTACTCGCCCCTGGACCGATATCGGCTTGATAATTGATCATCAAAACCCCGATATGGTCAATCACCATGAAAACCATGGCGATGATCCTTAGCCAAAAAGAAGAGAGGATTTGCAGGGATTTTTTGTTATCCATTCTTGGGAATTAACGATATCGCGATAGAGATGACGTTATTTAAGGCATGTCCCACATAGCTTCCGGCGAACCCGAATTTATCATAGAGGAAGCAGAAGACCACACCAGAGAAAATATAGGGTGGCATGTTAAGTAGTTCGGCGATAACTTGGCCTTGGTATGCGGGGTTCCAAATAGAAGACCAGGCGAAATGGATGAACCCGAAGATTATCGCGGTCACGATGTAGCCAACCACTTTGCCAGCCCGGCTTAGGAAAGAGAATAGTCCAACGCGGTAAGTGACTTCTTCAACAAAAGGTCCGACTAAACCAAATACTAGGAAAGAGACAAAGGGTCCGGCGAGTACCATGGCGTTGATGCCGCTTTGGTTGGCGTTAGGGCCAGGTTTAATTCCAAGGCCATTTAAAATCGCGGCGGAAAGGAAACCATAGAGTATCTCAAAGAACAAGATGGCTAGATAACCGACAAGTCCGGCGACATAAGGCTTCCAACCTTTGAATGACTTTCCGATTTCAATCCAGTTTTTCCATAGGATTAAACCTAGGATTAGGAATATCGTTAAGTAAACACCCGAATTGATGCCGAGGTTAAGTCCGGGCTGTTTGAGCAAATCGGTGAGTTCTTGGACGGTGATGCCGGGATTAGCGGACACGATGACGGATTGGGCGATTAAAGAAATAATTAGACCTAATACCTGAAGTCCGGCTAGGCCGACTAAAAAGAGCGAGATTTGGGTGGGGATTCCGGCATGGATGAAATGTTCGTAACGCTTAGAGGCTTTTTCATCCGGGTTAGGGGTGCCGCAGTGGGGGCATTTTCCCATAGTTGGATCCATTCGGTTATGACAATTTTGGCATTCGGTTTTAAGGAAATAAGACATAAAAAGGTCCTTTAACAGCCCATATATTAAACCTTTGTCGCGTTCCTAGGCTATTGTTTATTTCGCGTGTGTGACGCATAATAAATAATCAAATCTAGGGGCGAAAGCATGCCAGGACCAGGTAGCACCATCAACATAGACACCATCATTTCCACACTTGATCTGATCTTGACCATCACCTTCTGGTCGGTCTTGGGTTCTTTGCTTATCTATTTCATCATCGGCTTGCTTAGAGGCTGGAAGCATGGGACTTACCGCACCGTTTTCATGCTTATTATCCTCGTCACCTTATTGGCCCTAATGCCGGTTTGGATCAATATCGCTGATGGCCTTAACCTCGCCCAGATGGGACTAGGGCCTATCCAACTTGAAGTCCGGGGGACCATGATAAGCGTCACCCCGACCACGGGTTTTGCCACGATTAAGGAAATCGTCTATAAGGTTTTAAAAGACGGCTATCAAGTCAAGGCCTCGCCCGAAGCCATCATGGAATATGCCGTGGCCTTCTCCGCTTCGGCGATAAGGCTGGTTTTGGTTACCGTCATCGCTTTGCTAACCATGACGGTTGGATCCTTGCTATCTTTCTTGCTTTGGCATATCGCCTTCAAACATTTTATCCCCAAAGAAAAACGCAAAGCCAAGCTTAGGATCATCTCCGCTTTGGAAGAAACGGTGGTGGGGGCCCTTTGCCTAGTGCTTTTGGTCACGCCGATGACCGGCATGGTCAACGCCTTCCATGGCTATGTCGATACTTCGACCATTCCCGATAAAAACGAAACCGTCCAACTCTATAAACGGGTGGCCGATACCTATGAGAAATCCATCCTTAACCAAGCCTTCTTTGCTTGGACTAGGGGAAGTGGCAAAGTCAGTTTGGACGTCCAACTCGCCGAATTCCTAGCCGCCTCCGATATGGGCAATGCCTCGGCTAACGTCATCACCGAAATAAGGGCTTTGGCCTCTACCGGTGGGGGATTACTTAACCTCTTGGCTTCATCTAAGGGAACCTCCGAAACCTCTTCTTTGATGTTATCCCCGGTCGAATTCGTCGGACGCAGCGTCGCTTCTTTACTCTCATTGTCCGGCAACGAGGGCATGAAGGTTTTGTCTAACCTTTCTTCCTTTGCCGCCGATATTTCCTCCAATTACGAAGAAGTTAGCAAAGTCTTAGGCAACGAAACCATCTACCGCGTGGCTTCTCCTAAGCTTAAGGGCAAAGCTTATCTAGAAGAGAGCAAGCAGGCCTATAATCGGTTACTAAATTCAGGAATCATCGAAACCGAATTAGACCCCATTACCGAATTAAACCAAATCCCGGTTTACGATAACCCCTATTTTGCCTTGACTTCCGATTCGACTTTAAATGCTTTGGAAAGGGTCTATTCCTCGCCCAAGGAAAAAGCGGTGGTCGATTCCTTGCTCCATGGTTATCTTTGTTCCAATATCCAAGATGTCGGAGTCAAAACCATCGCCCCGAATTTAGAGGAAGGGGATATCGATTCTTTCGCTTCTTATGATTATTTGTTTGAAGCCAAAACCATCGTCTCCACTTTCAACAAGCTAAATAAGATGGAACCGGCCCTTGCCAAAAAGGCCATCACCCAGGTTAAGCGGGCGGATTCTTCTTCTAGCGACGAAGAAATTAGCACCCAGGAAATCCTTAATCTCGCTTTATCGGCTTTTGCTAATAAAGGTCAGGAATTCATCGAGCTATTCGTTGGACCTCGTGATAGCAAAAAAGAACCGGTTATTAACGAAAAAGGCATTTCGCAAAATGGCTGTTTATTTGATTCCGGTTTGATTAACGCCGTCTTCCCGATCGCCTTAGAAATCGCCGGCACCGAAATGGCTAGTAGCCTCCAATCTAGCGTCGATATGTCCGCTTTAGGGCAAGTGGCCGTCGAACTTCAAGGCGCCAATACCAAAGAGAATATCGTTAACGACAAACGTGAATTCGGCCATGTCCTCGATATCGTGGGGAATATGCTTACCAACCCTTATGCCTCTTCTACCGATGAAGCCAAAGTCAAGGAAGGCCAAGCCATCGCCGATGCCGCGAAAAACCTGCTTTTGGATTATAAGGCCCATAAGGGCATCGATCTCGATCCGGAAGGCAACCTTTATTCCTATGACGTTTCCTTAATGAAGGCCGTGGCTAATGGCATCGTCGGAATCGATAATTCCAAAATCATGACCGCCATGATGCCACCTCTAGCCGAAAGCATGTTAACCTCGGCTTCTGATTCGCTTAAGCAACTTGGTCTAGTCGGAATCAATCCTTCGCCCACCGATGATAATGGTAAGTCCACCTTAGGTTGGGAATTAGGAAAAATCATCGCCATCGGATACCGCTGCGAACACGTCTTCCCCATCTTTGTCAGAAGCGGTAACTATTCCATCGATTCCATTTCCAGAGCCATGTCCAGCCATGCCGATGAATTCGAAAGGCTCCTTGATATCGTTTCCTATTCCAAGATCCTTAATCCCTCTTTTAGGGTGGTGGATGACCAATACGTGGTCGATACCAAGAAAACTCAGACCGAACATCCCACCGATAAAGTGGTGGATAACCTTAATTTCGTCAAACTCCTTAACTCTTTATTCTCTTCCTTCAATTTGGATGAGGTTTTGGCCGATGATGCCCTTGATTCCAGCGCGGTCACTTTGGCTAACGAATATCAAGAAGCCGCCTTCATCGGAGATTATCTATCCGTGAAGACCGTCGATCACGAAAACAATGCCTTAATCGAGGCCATTTCCACCGTTTTGGATTCCGGGGTTTTGGATGCTTTATCCTCAATGGCCGGTTCTTCCAATATCTTACGTAATCTCCAAGACGCCAAAATCGATACTATCTTCTCGGCGATTGGGGGTTCCTACGTTTTAAAGAAAGTCATCCCCGGCTATTTCGACCAAGCCATTTTGGAAAAGGTCTTCAATGCCGGAGGTGGAACTTCCTTCGATTTAAAGGCCTACGGCATCACCTTCAAAAATATCGGCGATACCCAGGAAGCCTGGGATAAGGAAGGCGAATACTTCTCCACTTTAATAAGTTTGGCGAGCCGGGGCATCGATTTAAGCCAATTCGACTTAATTAAAGACGGCGAATCCTTAATCGAAATCATGTCGGCTTTATCCTCCTCGAAGATGTTCCAACCCTATGAACTCGACGAACACGGGGCCATCGTCACCGATGAAGATGGCAATTATGTCCGGGATTACGTCTTCCCCTCTTTCTTCTCCGATAAACTTCTAGCTTCGGCGGGCGATGATGCGCTTAAGTATTTCCAAAACCGCGACGCCGATCCTTCCGCCAAAGCCGAGGAACGTTGCTCGACCTTCGTCGCCGAATGCAAGAAATTGGATGCCCCCGAAAAGTGGGCTATCGAAACCAATGGCGAATTCAAGAAGCTTTCCAAAGTATTCAATGGCCTTTCTTCATTTGAAAGCTTGGATGCCCTAAGCAAAATCAATTCCTCTAATTTGGCCAAACTCAAATATACCTTGCGCGATATAGCCGACACGGATACCTTCTCCTGCGTCTTCATCGGCAACGCCTTAAACGATGCGCTTAAAGGTATGAGCTCGGATACCTTGGATTTCTCTAGCGCCTATACCGCCTATTTCTATGACGATGAGCGGACCGGCAGCTATGATAGGGCCGCCAAAGCCGAGGAAATGAAAGGCCAAGTCAATGAATTATTCGACGTCATGGATATCGTTTTCGATAAGGACTATGGCATCTATGATGGCACTTCCGTTTCTTTGGATGGGATCAACCTTAAGACCATCTCCACCGAATATTTCTTACGTCCGTTACTTGAAAGCACCCATGATTCGGTGGTCTTCCATCCAAC
>CAMOQM010000070.1 GCA_946622925.1 uncultured Caryophanales bacterium
ATCGGTAAGCCTTCGTGGAGACCGTTATAGTCTTTTAATAAAGTGCCGATCGCGTTGGATAATTGCCTGCCATAATCCTCAAAGAAAGATTCGATGAGGGTGTTGATTTGAGTTTGGCCAAAGCTAGTTTGATTGCCGTTAACGTCATTACCTTCGTAGATTTTGGCTTGGTAGCTGATCGGACGGGTATCATAGCCATACTCGATTTTGAACCTTTCGGCGATGCTAGGATCGATGCCTAAGCCATCGGCGATGGCGTTAGTTAGGTCATGGCCTCCGCAATAGAAGGAAACCGAGCCATAAGGCGCCCCTTCTCCGATTAAGGAAATCGAGGTGAGATGATAGCCCATATCGACCAAGAGATAGCTCTTTGGCAAATCGGGATAGCCTTTGAAATATTCGGCTTCGCAAAAAGGAGCCACCGAAACGCGGAGAACCCTTAATTGGGTTTCGGTAATGGCCCGCGATACGGGGGCGTACACGGACTCGGGCAAGCAATGGATTTTCGCCGAGACAGTAAGTTGACTAGAGATTTTGCCAACCGGGGGATTACCGTATTTCTCACCATTAGAGAGAGTGAAGAAATCGGGGATGATATCGACGATTTTATAGCCATCTGGCAATTCGTTTTTCCTAATTTTGGAATGGAGGTTAGAAATATCGATTTTGGCGACTTCGTTATCCGGGCTCACGACGTTAGTGGTCTCGGTCATCTCATAAATGGCTAGTCCCGTCGCCGGGGCGATAAGGCAGATGCCATTAGTGACCGAAACGGAGAAATGGGTGGCGGGGTCGCTGATCTCCTTCATGCCGGAGATAGCGGCGATCAATCCTTCCTTATCGATGATGGCCCCGTCTTTAAAATAGGCGGAGACGTCGCGGGTGTCGCTATAGGCCACCACGGGCTTACCACCAACGTTATATCCGATGACGATTTTGGCCGACCCCTCGGAAATATCAAAACACACTAATGGCTTTTCCATGCCGTTATTCTAATAAACTTTATGTTTATTTTGAAGATAAAACGATAAGGAATTAGTAGTTTTTTCGCAAAAAGGCGTTGAAAATGAAAACCCCCGGGAGGAAAGGGAGGGATAAACCGGGGGCTTTCTTTATCGAAGGGTCAATTAGCTTCAACGTAAGATGACACCGCCACTTCCGGGTTCTCCCTCTTTTCCTCTTGGTTAGTCTCAGCCATCGTTTGAGTAACGGAGACGCCATAAGCCACTAAGACGGGAACGGAGGCGACAATCGCTAGTGAGGCGGTGAGGAAAAGGCCCTTAGCGAAACGTCTGAAGGCGTAATAATGACGGGAATGTCCGCTTTTGACGAGTTTGTCTTTCATGGGTTACTTCTCCTTTCTTATTTTTAATCTCTAACTAGGGTCCGAAGTTTGGCCGAAGCAGATCTTGGATTGGCTTTTTCTTCCTCTAGAGATGGAAGAATCGGCTTTTTGGTTAGAAGGTGGTAATCGGGGGTTTTAATATCCTCGGGGAGGATAAATCCCTTCCTATCCCCTTCTATCACGGTGAGGTTTTGATAGGCTTTTTTGACGAGCCTATCATCAAGGGACATAAAGGTGATGATTGAGAGCCTACCATCTTTCTTTAGTAGTCCCGGACCATCTCTAAGCAAGGCTTCTAGCGCCCCTTTTTCATCGTTTACTTCGATGCGGATGGCTTGGAAGGTTTGCTTGGCCGGGTGGCCCTTTTTGGCTAACTCCTTGGGGGATTTGGCCTTTTTTATGATCTCGACTAGGTCGAAGGTCGTAACGATGGGCTGTAGCGATCTTTGCTTTTCGATCGCCTTAGCGATTCTATAGGCGTCTTTATCTTCCCCATAGTCGCTAATGATTTTGGCTAAGCGCCCCACTTCGTAATTATTTATTACGTAGTAGGCATCTAAGCTTTGGCTTTGATCCATCCGCATGTCGAGTCTAGCCTCGTATCGGTAGGAGAAGCCGCGACTTGGGTCATCGAATTGGGGTGAGGAGACGCCTAGGTCGGCAAGTATGCCGTCGACTTGGCTTACCCCAAGTTTTTCTAATTCTTCCTTCAAATGGGAGAAATCAGAATGGATGATGGTGAAGTTAGAGGCGATCCTAGTTAGCTTTTCCTGACTTTCCTTTATTGCGGTTTCGTCTTTATCGAAGCAATAGAGGTGACCGTTAGGGATCTTTTCTAGAATCTTGGAGGAATGTCCGGCCCTGCCTAGCGTGGCATCGACGTAGATTCCGTCGGGTTTTATCCCCAAGGAGTCGATAGCTTCGTTAAGCAAGACGGAGATATGTTCCATTAGCTTCTCCGTAACGGGGAATCATATCCGGCTCCGTTACGAAGGGTGTAGGAGGCGTAGGCTTTCTTATCCCAAATCTCCAAATGGTCGATGACCCCGTTTACCATCACTTCTTTGCCTAAGCCATATTCCTCTAGCAAATCGGCTGGGAGAAGGATACGGCCATGGGAATCGAATTTGAGTTCCCGCATGGAGGAGGTGGCGATACGGATGTAGGCCCTTTGGCTAGGATCATGTTGGTCCAAATGGGAGAGTTCTTCCATCAGTTCTTCGAAGGCCTCGGGTAAGTAGACCGAGAGACAGCCGTCGAATCCTTTCAGGACGTAGAGGCTTTCTAGCCCCTCGGCTTTAACCAAGTTAGAAGGCAACAGGAGTCTTCCTTTGGCGTCGAGGTTGCGAAGATAGCTTCCGAAGAATTTCTTTCCCACTTTTTCCCACCTACGCCATAACTATAAGATAGGGCTCGGCCTTTGGCAAGAGCAAATCGCAACTTTTTTATGAAAATAAAGGGGGATGGTTTTTCAAATTTAAGCGATGGTGACATGAAAAAACGCCCTCCACGAGGGAAGGCGTATCCTAACGATGGTAGTCCATCGGTGACTTGAACACCGGACCTTTCGATTATAAGTCGAACGCTCTAACCGGCTGAGCTAATGGACCGTTGCGAGGTGATTATACCACCACCTCAGGCAAAATCATCTGGATTTAACTTAGCGAAGGGCGAATTGATGTTTTCTTCTTCCCCTTCCTGATAGATTTTATAACCATCCCCATCAAGAGGAAGGGATTTTTCCTTGGAATAGGCCTTGGGCATATAGGTCAAAATCAAGCAATAGACGACTTCTTGGAAATCGATCTTATTCTCGGGGAAGACATAGCCATCCCCTTCTTCTTCCTCAGAAGAGAGCAAATCGAAATCAACGTCCTTACTAAGCTTGTAGCTAACTTCCTTTAATGACCTAGCATCGGAAAGAAGAAGTTCGGCCTTTAAGGTTCCATAGACATGGAGGATGCCATCGATTTTGCTGATCTCCCCTTTAAATGAAGATTCTTTAATCCCCAATAGAGGATAGGCTTTCTTATCGATTTCCCCAAAGCTATAGGACTCATCGACGCTCATCCCCCGACTTGGGGTGATGTCATTACGGTGGAAGATCATTGCCTTACCTCCGCGCCAAACTTGGCTTTGACCGCGTTAATGGCCTTATCGGTCGCGGCTTTGATCTCTTCTTCTTTCAAGGTATGGTCCTCGGAAAGCAAAGAGAGGGAAATGGCCATCGACTTCTTATCTTCGGGGAGATGCTCGCCTTGATATAGGTCGAAGACCACCACCGATTTGATTAACGAATCGGCCCTCGCGACTTCGCGCTGGACGTCGGCGAAGGTGATTTTCTTAGGCAAGATGAGGGCGAAGTCACGTTTGACCGAGGGGAATCTAGGCGGAATGCTAGCTTTCTTAGCCCCTACTTTCATATCGAAGATGGCACTAAGATTGAATTCGCCCATGACGCCGTTTTTGATGCCTAATTCTTTGGCTAATGTCGGATGGATATCCCCAAATACGCCAAGCATTAAATTACCCATCATGATCTTCGCGGAACGATAAGGATGGAATTCCTCACCACCTAAATCAAAAGGCAAAACCTTATAACGGTTAGGCTGAATGCCTAAAAGGGAGAAGATGCCTTCGATTAGGCCCTTAAGGTCATAGAAATCATAAGGGGTTTCGCCTAGTCTTCCCTGGTCCATCTTGTTGCCAGTTAAGGCAATGGCTAGACGCTTTTGGACATTGTTACCAGGATAGGTGACATCGGAAAGCTCGAAGAAGGCGAGATCCTTCTCCTGGTGGGAGGCGTTATATTCGACGGTATCTAATAAAGAGGGCAATAAATTAGTCCTAACGTAGCTTCTTTCGACGGTGATGGGATTAAGGAGCTTCATGGCTTCGCCGTTATAAAGATAAGCGCATTTATGGACCCACTTTTCCGGGACTAAGGTATAAGTCAAAGCTTCGCTTACGCCCCTTCCCCTTAAGAAGGAACGGACGGCTCTGGTCTTTTGTTGGACCTCGGTTAAACCTTGGGGTTCGGTCCTACCTTCCATCATGACGGAGACGACGTTTTCATAGCCTAGGATTCGGATGACTTCCTCGCTTAAATCGGCCTTGCCATCGATATCGATACGGAAGGACGGGACTTTGGCGATGATTTCCTCTTTCTCCCCGGAAATATCGAAATAGGCGCGGCTTAAAGCCCCGACTATCTCATCTTTGGAGAAATGGGTGCCCAAACGGGAATTAATATAACTAACGTCGGTTTTGACGACCTTTTGCTCATGCTTGAAGGTGTCATAACGGCTTTCTTCCTCTTGGGTGGGAGCCCCCGCTAATTCATGGAGCAAATAGGAGACTAAAGCAAAGACATGTTCGCTTTGATCGGGGTTGATGCCCTTGCAGAAACGAAGGGAAGAATCCGAAGATAAGCCAAGTCTATTTGAGGTATGGCGGATGGCAGCCCCTTTGAAATAGGCGGCCTCGACGATGATGTTCTTACTATTTTCGTCTACGCGGCATGCATCGCTAGTCATGATACCCGCTAAGCAAGCCGGCTTTTCATCGTCCATGATGAGCAAATCGCCTTTGACAAGATCATAGGTGTTGCCATCCATCGCCACAAACTTGCCTTCATAGGAAGAGGTGGCATAAAGATGGTTGCCTTTGACCTTATCGGCGTCATACATATTCAAGGGTTGGCCGGTATAAAGCATGACGAGGTTGCCGATATCGACGATGTTATTGATGGAACGGATACCGCAGGCGGCAAGCAAAGAAGACACCCAAACCGGGGAAGGTTTGGTCACGACGTTACGGTAAACCTTACCCACGAATAAGGGGCAATCCGGAGTATCCGAACCGATTTTAAGTTCGGTTGGTTCGTCTTTATATGTGGGATATTCCTCCCCTTTATAGGGACGAGAAAGGATGCAGGCGACTTCCTTAGCCACGTTCTCTAAAGCATATAAGTCAGGACGATTCGGCAAAACGGAGACATCCAAAACGGTTTCGTCG
>CAMOQM010000071.1 GCA_946622925.1 uncultured Caryophanales bacterium
GCGAGTTCAACGTGATCTTTGATCTTAAAACCGAAGTCATGGGGTTCCCCAAATTTAGCCACGGGGGTGTTATTTTCTTTTCCTCCGGCTAATAAATCATCGTCGGGGATATTAGGAAGTTCTTCCGCGATTTTGCGGATTTGGGCTTCGACTTCGTTAAGCTCTTCGGTCTTGGCTTTATTTTCGGCGGCCAAGGCTTTGACCTGGGCGAAAATCGGGCTAGGATCCTTGCCTTCTTTCTTCAAGGCGGGGACAGAGGCGCTTAATTCGTTCTGCTTGGCTTTGTTGGATTCGACTTCCTGAAGCAAGGCTAGACGCTTCGCGGAGAGTTCCTTAATAGGCTCAGGATCGAAATCCCAAAGCTTTTTGGCTAAGGCTTGCTTAACGTAATCGGGTTTTTCGAGGATCAATTTGATATCGTTCATGAGATCGCTCCTTTCTTGTTGTCGGTAAGCTTTTCGTAAATTGATTTCAGTTCCCTGCCAAGGTTTAGCAAGGAATGGCTTTTCGCGGTATCGTATGAGGCAATTATAGTGTCTTTTGCCTTTCCTTTATATAAGGAATTAATGTAATTGGCCATTTGGTCGATATTGGAGAAAAGGAAACAAGTTTCCTTGTCGACCATCAAAGGGTTCTTTCCCTTTTCGCTTAGCCCTACCACCTGGGTCTTTGAGGCATAGGCTTCCAAAATGGCGATGGAATCAGGTTTAGAAGACCCGTTAGCGATATATACCAAAGAAGACATTAGGGCGCTTCTATAAATATCGTCTTGGACCAAAGAGCAGAAATGGAGGTTACTAGTTTTCCTGGCGCTTCTAGCGGCCTTCATCAAAGATAAGGGATCCATGACCGAAGTCGAACCGAAGAAATAAAATTCAAGGTCCGGGCATTTGGCGGCCACCGCCTTCATCAGTTTGACGGTCGATTTATCGTTATAAGAACCGGTCGATACCACCGTTTTGGTATTGGCGTGAATCCTAAAATAACGAGTAAAGATGCTGCGTTCTAAGGAATTGTTTTCAAACCTTTCCATGTTGACCGCGTGCTCCACCACCTCAATTGGGGTCTTAATCCCGTTTTTGACCAAAACCTTTTTTAAAGGAAGGCTAGGCACGGTGATTAGGTCGGCTAAAGATAGGACGGTTCTAGCTTTGATGGTTAAGGTTAAGTTCCCGGCGATATCTTCTAGAAGGAAGGAAGCCGAAGGATCATTCTCGGTATAGCAAGCCGAAACAACAATCGGAACCCCCTGCTTCTTCTTTTGAATAATAAGAGGAAGGTCGCCAGGAGAAATAAAGTGGGCAACGTCGACTTCCGAGGAAGGAAAATCGAGCCATTCTATGCCCACGTTCTCGCAGGCACCCTTGAGGGTTTTACGTAAACGGGTTCCCTCAAAGGTGTCGCGATGTCTTTTTGGTGAATAATGGATGAAGACCCGCATGGCCTTATCCTTTTATCCCTCAATTCCTCCGTCGAGGTCATTGGGATTCACAGGTGCCTCTTCGGCAACAACCGGGGCTTCTTCTTCGAGGCCTTCTTCGTCATCCTCTTCGATATCACTGTGGGGGATGATGGCCACGGAGGAAACCCGAGACTTATCGTCCATATTGATGATCTTAACACCTTGAGTGTTACGACCGGCAATCTTGACTTCGGAAAGCGGGGTACGGATAACGATGCCGTTTTGGGTTACGACAAGGAGATCTTCGTCGCCTTCAACGCATCTTACGGCGCAGAGTTTGCCGTTCTTCGGAGTGAGGTTCATGGTGATGACGCCTTTACCGCCACGGTGGGTCAAACGATAGCCATCGTAGTGGCGAGTGGTACCGTCTTCTTGGACAATATCGGTATCCATAGAGTAGGAGATCTTACCATAGCCTCTGGTGGATAAAACGAGTATACGGGTGCCTTCAAATGAACCGGTGACGCCAACGATGGTAGAACCATCTTTGAGATCCATACCGGTAACGCCGGCGGCGGTACGTCCCATCGGACGGACTTCGGTTTCATAGAAGGAGCAAATCTTGCCGTTAGAGGAAGCCAAGGAGATGATGGAATCGCCCTGGGTGCGCTTGACGTCGAAGAGGTCATCGCCTTCCCTTAAGCCAACGGCGATCTTACCATTGCTATGGATGGAGGCGAATTCCTTCAAAGAAGTACGCTTGACGATACCTTGTTCGGAAACGAAGAAGAGGTAGTTATCTTCGGGATAATCATCGCAAGGAACGATGGCCACGACCTTTTCTTCCTTATCTAAATTGAGGAAGTTTTGGGCCGGGACGCCTTTACCAATACGTCCAGAATCGGGAATTTGATAGCCACGGAGACGATAAACCTTACCTAAGGTGGTGAAGAAGAGGATATCGGTGTGGGTCTTGGTATGCTTTAGTAGCTTAACGGTGTCGCCACTAGTCATCTTCATGCCGGTGATACCACGTCCACCACGGTGTTGGGCGGAGAAGGTGTCATCATCGACGCGTTTGATGTAACCATTACGGGTTAAAGCCACGAGGATCTGCTTCTGTGGGATGAGATCTTCGTTTTCGATGTCGGCGGCCGCATCGGAGATTTCAGTCTTCCTTTCGTCACCGAACTTGTCTTTGATGACGGAGAGTTCTTCGATCATCAAATCGACGATGTTGTCACGGCTGGAGAGGAGGCGATTATATTCAACGATGTTAGCTTCTAAGCCAGATTTCTCGTTTAGGAGCTTATCTTGTTCCATGCCTTGCAAACGACGTAAGGTCATGGCCAAGATGGCGTCGCATTGGGGTTCGGATAAACCAAACCTTTCGTTTAACCTGCCCTTGGACTCTTCGTCGTTTTTGGAATCACGGATGATGTGGATGACCTCATCGATGTTATCATGGGCCAAAATCAAGCCGTTAACGATATGCAAACGATCGGTGTCTTTCTTTAAAAGGAAGCGGGTTCTGCGGGTTAAAACGTTAACTTGGTGTTCGATATAACCTTTGATCAATTCGACAATCGACAAGATTTTCGGAGCCCCGTCTTCTAAGCAAAGGTTGATGATGCCGAAGGTGGTTTGGAGTTGGGTGTGCTTGAGTAAGTTATTGGCAACGACCTCAGGGATGGTGTCTTTCCTGATTTCGATGACGACGCGAATACCTTCACGGTTAGATTCGTCGCGGACATCGGTGATACCATCGATGATCTTGTCACGGACGAGTTGGGCGATATTCTCGATCATCGCGGATTTATTGACCTGATAGGGAATCTCGGTGACGATGATGCGGGATTTGCCGTTTTCCATCTCCTCGATATGATATTTGGAACGGATGGTGATGGTACCGGTGCCTTTGGTATAAGCATCTAGGATTCCTTGACGGCCCAAGATGATGCCACCCGAGGGGAAGTCGGGACCATACATGTAGTTTTGCATGATCTCGGTCGGGGTGATTTCGTCGTTTTTGGCGACGGCGACGATGGCATTGATGGTTTCGGTGAGGTTATGGGGAGCCATGTTGGTTGCCATACCGACGGCGATACCTTGGGAACCGTTGACGATGAGGTTTGGGAAACGGGAAGGAAGGACTTCCGGTTCGACTTCGGTGCCATCGTAGTTAGGCAAGAAGTCGACGGTATCGCAATCGATATCGCGGACCATTTCCAAAGAAAGACGGTTCATCCTGGCTTCGGTATAACGCATGGCGGCGGCTTCGTCGCCATCGATGGAACCGAAGTTACCATGGCCGTCGACTAAGGGGTAACGCAAGGAGAAAGGTTGGGCCAAACGGACCAACGCTCCATATAAAGCGGAGTCGCCGTGGGGGTGATATTTACCCATGACGTCACCGACGATACGGGCGCATTTCTTATAGGGTTTGCTCGGCTGCATGCCGGATTCGTTCATGCCATAGATGATACGGCGCTGAACGGGTTTAAAGCCGTCACGGACATCAGGGATGGCACGGCTAACGATAACCGACATCGAGTAGTCGAGGAAGGCGGTCCTAACTTCGGAAGTGACATCACGGTCGATTAAGCCCGGGATAATTCCGGAAACGGCCGCCTCATGTCCGAACATGGCTTCGTCGGACTGGACGCCTTCGTGGTTAAAGGCAATGGAGGAAGACTTATTTTCTTCTTCGTCTTGGTTTTCGTTTTCAACTTCTTCGTTGATTTTCTTTTCGTCGTTTTCCATAGTGGCCTCCTTTCATTAGATGTCTAGGTTCTTAACGAACTTGGCATTTTGCGTGATGTAGTCGCGACGCGGTCCGACTTCGTCACCCATAAGTTCGGTGAAGGCCTTTTCGGCATCGGCGGCATCTTCGATGGTGATACGGATCATCTTACGGACCTTGGGATCCATGGTGGTTTCCCAAAGCTGTTGGGCGTCCATTTCACCTAAGCCTTTATAACGTTGGAAGGCAAATCCGGGCTTGAGGTTAAGTTCTTTTCTTAATCTCTCTAGTTGGGCGTCGTTATAGGCGTAGTAGGCGCTTCCTTTGTAATCGATCTTATATAGAGGGGGTTGGGCAATATAAACATAGCCACCGTCTAGCAAAGGACGCATGAAGCGATAGAAGAAGGTAAGCAAGAGGATTCTGATGTGGTCGCCGTCGACGTCAGCATCGGTCATGATAACGATTTTGTGATAACGAATCTTGCTGACATCGAAGTTATCGCGGATACCAGCTCCGATGGCGGTGATCATATTTCCGATTTCGGCGTTGGCCCAGATTCTTTCTTCACGAGCTTTCTCAACGTTAAGGATCTTACCACGAAGCGGGAGGATGGCTTGGGTGGTACGGTCACGTCCGTCTTTGGCCGAGCCTCCAGCGGAGTTACCCTCAACGATATAGAGTTCGCAAACTTCAGGATCTTTGGAGGAGCAATCGGCTAGCTTACCGGGAAGGGTGGTGATTTCAAGCGCGGTCTTCCTGGTCTTTTCCCTAGCGATACGGGCGGCTTCACGAGCCTTGGAAGCCAATTGGATCTTATCGATGATGGCCTTGGCTTCGGCGGGGTTCTCCATCAAATATTGGGCAAGTCCTTCGCCGACGATGGTGGAGACGATCTTCCTAACTTCGGAGTTGCCGAGCTTGGTCTTGGTCTGACCTTCGTATTGGGGGTTAGGATGTTTAACGGAGACGACGACGGTCAAACCTTCGCGGCAGTCTTCACCGGAGAAGTTCTTATCATCGTCTTTTAGCATCTTGGCCTTACGGGCGTAGTCGTTAAGGACCCTACCTAAGGCAAGGTTAAGGCCTTCGACATGGGTGCCACCTTCTTTGGTGGAGATGTTGTTACAGAAGGAGTAAATACCGTCTTGGCTATAGGAATCGGTCCATTGGAGGGCG
>CAMOQM010000072.1 GCA_946622925.1 uncultured Caryophanales bacterium
GGTTATCGTAACGGGTTAAGCAGACCGAACCAACGTATAATCCGGCTTCGCGGAAGGCGTCGATTAAACGTAATACGTCTTGGTCATAGGTGATGCCTAAGTCCTGACGAACCTTGGATTGTTCGATGGCTTCGGAGTTAATGACGATGACGACTTCGGCTTGTTCCTTCATCTTAAGCAACATTTGGAGCTTGGAATCAGGCTTAAATCCGGGCAAGACGCGAGAAGCGTGGTAATCATCGAAAAGCTTGCCCCCGAATTCAAGATACAAAGTACCGCCGAATTGAGCGATTCGTTGCTGAATCATCTCAGATTGGATCTGGAGATATTTTTCATTATCAAAACCGATTTTTACCATGGGACATCACCGCCCTTTCAACATTAGGATATTTTCTCAAATCTCGGTGTTTTTGGAAGATACCAAATGAAATATTTTTAATGTTATTTTTCCTTCCTCCCTTTTATGGGCTCTTCTATAATTAGAAGGATGGTAACCATTGAAATCCTAAAAAAGTCGCAACGGACCAGGCCGAGGAATTGGGTTAGGAATTTCGGCTGGATTTTCATTTGGTTCTTCATTGCCTTTTTGGTTTTGCTTTTAGGCAACGTCATCCCAGATTATTTCCTTACCGCCCAGCTAGATGCCTATGAAGTTAACTTTAATGGCACCGTGTATACGTTATCGCGCTTCCTATATTATCTAGTTGGACCGATCGCTTTATGGGTTTTGGGCTTTTTCCCCTTGAACTTAGCTAGGTGCATGGGAAAGTACCGCCATATCAATTATTTGCTTTTTATTCCCGCCATTATCGTCCATGTGGCCATGCCAGTAGCTCTAGGGTTTATCTATCTCCATGATTTCGTTCCCCAAATGACGGATCTAATCGATAGATTCGTTCCCGCCGATATTTTAGCCCTAATTGTCAATATCACGACTTACGTTACCGTCGGCTATGCCGGATGGTGCGTATTAATTTGTTTCTGCGCTTTGCTATATAACCTTTGCCCACCCCTAAAATATAGCGACATCTATTCCTTACGTAAGGCTAGGGTAAAGTCTTATCGCGATTTAGATGAGCGGGCCGAATACAAAAGACGTTTCTACGATGACTATAAACGGGGCAATTGGGATTCGATGATGCTTGATCTCCACTTTGCTTCCATCGAAGGGACTTCCGATGAACCCATTCCCGAAGACGCCTATGAATTCATTCGTTATCTAAATGGCAAGAACCAAGATAAGATCAATTCCGCCATCTTGGACAAATATAAAGAAGAAGGCAAATATTCTTCGATTCGGAAAATCTATCATTCTAACGCTGACCTTGAGGATAATATCGCTAGGGGCGCTAAGATCAATCTTGGTCCTAAACCAAAGCCCAGCAAACCTACGCCTAAGCCGGCTCCATTGCCTCCCCATGAACCTCCCTTAGCCCCTTCTAAACCTAAAAAAGACCCCAACAGCAAACTGTGGGGTCCCGATGATATCGGTTAATGCCTCTACTAGTTAGGGGCTTTTTATTCCCCTAATTCTTTTTCGAGTTGATTGACGAGGCTTTCCATTCTTCTAACCACCGCTAGGAAAGGTTCTTTGGTGGTAAGGTCGACGCCGGCGGCCTTAACTTGGTCGACGGGATAATCCGAACCTCCCGAGCGGAGAAGGTTAAGATAGTTCTCAAATGCCCCTTCTTCGCCGTTATTGACGCGTTCATAGATTAGCATCGAAGAAGTAAACGAGGTCGCGTATTGATAGACGTAGAATGGCATGTAGAAGAGGTGGGGGATATAGGCCCAGACCAAGGGCTTAAGCTTTTCTTCGGAAATCTCGATTCCATAGTATTGGCGGTAGAGATCTTCCATGGTTTTGGAGCAGACCTGGTAGTTGATTGGCTCTCCGTTTTCCGCCTTTTTGGAAAGAAGATATTCATAATGTCCAAATAAGGTCTGACGGTAGAAGGTTCCCATGATTTCATCGATAGCCTTTTGGAGAAGGAAGATGCGGTCCTGCTTATCGAGGTCGCCTTCCTTTAACAAATAATCAAGGAGATTATGCTCATTGAAAGTGGAGGCGATTTCGGCCACGAAGATGGTGTAGTCTTGGGCTAAGGTAGGCTGGGCTTCTTCTGAGAATAGGGTATGGATGGAGTGACCGGCTTCATGGGCCAAGGTGAAGACATCATCTAGCTTGCCGACGAAATTAAGCAGGATATAAGGATGGAGGTCATAACCGCCATTGGAATAGGCACCAGAACGCTTACCCTGGCTAGGATAGACGTCCACATAACCTTCTTTTAGGACTTCATGGGCCTTTTCCTGGAAGGTGGCGGGGAAACGTTTAATGGAGTTAAAGAATATCTCCTTAGCTTGCTCATAATCGTATTTCTTATTGGAAGAAGCGATTTGGAGGAAACGGTCGTAGGAGCGGTGTTTGGTTAAGCCTAAGGCCTTAGCCCTTAACTTATAATATTTCTTTACGGGTTCTGAGCCTTCCGAAGCAACTTCGATGAGGTTATGGAAAACCTTGGTGGGAATATTGTGATAATCAAGATGGGATTCTAGTATCGAGCCATAGCCCCGGGATTTCATGGTGGCGAGTTGGCATTGCAAAGTTAGGTTATAGATCTCTCCATAAGTGGATTTATGGAGGTCATAGTAGGAATAGAGGGCTTCGAAGATGGCTTGCCGGTCTTCCGGGGTTTTGGCTTCTTCGATTAGCATCGTCCAATTGGCTTGGGATACGCTTACGACCTGGCCGTCGCTTAAGGTGATTTCTTTAGGATAGCCATCGGCCACGGTCAACTGGGAATATAAGGTTCCACCTTCTCCTAGGATGGGAGTGAAGTTAGATAATAAGCCTTCTTTTTCGCTATTTAAGACGTGGTTTTGGCTATGGAAAAGTTTCTTAAAAGTGAATGATAACTCCGCAAATTCGCTGTTTTTAGCCAAGAATTGCTGGATTTTTTCTTCGCCTAAAGCAATAACTTCCGGCTGGAAGAAAGAATTGGCTGCCCCATAGGAATGGTTAGCTAATTCGACTTTGGAAAGTAGCTCTGCATTGGCAACGTCTTTCTTATTAAGGTCGCTAAGCATCTCGGCATAGTAATAGAGCCTAACGATTTTCAAGGTGGCCTGCTTATCTAAACGTAAGTACTCGGCTAATTCTTTTTCATCATGCAGCTTTTCTTGATAGGAAGCGCTCTTATCGATATAGGCTTTGAATTCATCTAAAGCGGCTTCGGCCTCGGCGTTAGATTTGAATAACGGGGATAGGTCCCAACTTGTTTTTTCCATTATTTATCTCCTTATTGTTTCTTAAATAATTTGGCAAAGTACCATAGTCCTTTGTAATAACTGGTCTTAGGGGCGTCGACTTCTTCGATTAAGGCCTTGAAGGTCTTTTGTTTCTTGCTTTCGCTTTCTTTTTCTATCTTATCTGAGATGATATTCATCAATTGGCCGATTTCATAGGGCTCCCGGAATGAGACGCCATAGATGTCCATGACCTCTTCTAATTCCAAGATAAAGGAACGTTCCTTCCTGTCTTCGATGGTTAAGAGAATATTCTTCTTTTGGTCTTTTTCTACCTTTAGGAAATCGGCGGGATCGTTTTCGACGTAGCCTTTGTAGTAGCGTTCCACAAAACTCGTGAATTTCGGGGTGGCTTCGATGGTAGAACGGTTGCCTTTCATAGTTCCAAATGTTTTGGCGGCGTCAAGATAACCCATCTTGATATTGGATTCGATGGCGTTATGGGTAAACGCCAGGAACGATCCCTGAGGGAGGCTAGGTTGGATTAAGGTTACATTGGGCAAATTGAAGAGATAACGCCTTTGGGCTTTGGGGAGGGAATTAAGCAAAACCGCGATGACTTTATCCGCGCCTAGACGCAAAGCGAAGTCGATGGGCAAATTGTTCTTCCACCCGCCATCGACGTAATCCTCGCCTTTCATATGGTAGACGGGGAAAACCGGCCAGCAGGAGGCGGAAGCCATGATATAATCCACGACTTCTTCGTCTTTTAATGAATTAACCAAGATATCTTCTTCTTTGAAGGAAGGATAACGGCAAATGACGATGCCGAATTTTTTATCCGCCTTGTTAACTTGAAGCGGGGCAATCTTCTCATTGAGCATCTCTAGCAAGGGAGTGGTGTCCGCCCCTTTGTTTTTAAAATAGCTTTTGACAAAGCGCGACCATTGCGAATCGCTTTTTAGTTCGATTTTGGAAAGGAAGTTACGGTCGAAGTCGATTCCATGCCTCATGACGTCGCTGACCGAGATCTTTTCCCACATTTCCTTGGCGACTTCATATTGCTCGGTGACGATCATCGCCCCGTTAATGGCCCCGATTGAAGTACCAGTGACGATATCGAATTCGAAATCATGTTCCCGCAGGTATTGCCAGACCCCGAGTTCATAGGCTCCTAAGGAGCCACCACCGCATAATGCCAAAGCCACTTTCATGCCCATTATTATCTCGGATTTCTTCTATTTAAGGAAGAAAAGAAAGACAAAAAAGCCCGAAAAATCTATACTTTAACCATGCTTAAGAACATTATGGCCTTGGATTTAGGAAAAGGCAGCCTTGGTATGGCGATTTCTAGAAGCGGGATGTTTGTTACTCCGTTAGATAATTTGCGTTTTCCGGCCACCCATTACGAAAAGGCCATAGAAGGTATCAAAGAAGTCCTTTTGGTTGAGGACGTGTCTTTATTTGTCATCGGTTTGCCCCTTTATCCTAGCGGCGATCCTTGCGAGATGACTCCCATCGTCATTAACTTCATCGATATGCTCCATGAAGCCTTCCCTAGTATTCCCGTAATGCAACAAGATGAACGTAATTCCACGGTGGAAGCCGCGGAGATGCTCCATGCCGTTGGCAAAAACGCCAAGGCCCAAAGAAAGAACATCGATTCGGCGGCCGCGGTCATTATCTTAGAACGCTTCCTCCGCTCCGTCGGACAAATGGATTAGGCCTTTACCCCGGGCTTTACATATTCGGTGACGTTTTTGCTTATCTTCGTGCTGGCGGTGGCTCCGCTATAACGGGTGGATGAGATGTTTTTACCGTTACGACTAAATACCGGGCAAGTATAACTCGAACTATTCCATGCTTCTTTGTAAGTGCCAGTAGAAACGTTTTCGATAGTTACCTTTTTGCTTTTATTTTCAGAGCCAAGATACATTTTGACGACATCCAATTTTAGCGAGCCTAAGTCGACCCCGATTTGGGTTTCGC
>CAMOQM010000073.1 GCA_946622925.1 uncultured Caryophanales bacterium
CCAAGAAGAAAAGCCCCAAAAGCAATCCGATGTCTCCGACACCGTCATTAACGTTGCTAAAAACAGGAATGGCCAAGTTGCCGTCTTCCATTTGATGTTCCAACGTTCCTATTCCTTATTTAACGACCCGGCTCCCGAATATGAAGAAAAGGCCTCATCCTACGGTGGTGGAGGCGGGGATTTCTACGAAAGCTAATGGAAATCCTAATCGTCGCCAGCGGCTCTAGCGGCAATGCTACATTAATTAAAAATGGCGATACCCTGATCCAAGTCGATTTCGGGGTGAATAAAAAAGACGTAAGGGCGGCCTTAGAGGTTTTAGGTTGCTCGTTTGAAGATATCGATGCCCTCTTTTTGACGCACTGCCATAGCGACCATACCAAAGGGTTACCCACCTACCATGGGAGGGTTCCAATTTATACTGGGGCTTTGACCCTCGATGACGAAGATATATTTGAAGTCTTGGAAGAAGGGGTGGGGATTAACGTTGGTTCACTTACGGTTATCCCCTTCGTTTCTAGCCATGATGCCCCGACGCCTTTCAATTTCCTGATTATAAGCGATAGCGGGGAGAAGCTAGGCTACATCACTGACACCGGGACGATACTAGAAGAGAACCTTCCCTTGCTTAAGAATTGCACCTATTACATCTTCGAGTCCAATTACGATTACCAAATGCTTTATGCTTCTCATCGCCCCCTCATCCTCAAAGATAGGATCGCTAGCGACCTCGGCCATCTTTCCAATGCCGATTCGGCTTCCTATTTAGCTAACCTAATCGGAGATAAGACCAAGCAAATATTCTTAGCCCATATTTCCGAGGAATGTAACACCTTGGAGAAGGCTCTAAAAGCCCATAGAAACGCCTATGGGGATTTAGTTGGGGACAAGGTCGAGATAACGGCCATGGCCCAAAGAACCATGTATAAGGGAGGGGATTTGCGGTGAAATTGACTTTGTTTTGCTTCGGAAAGCTTAAAGAATCATATTGGAGGGAGGCCATTGAGGAATATTCCAAAAGGCTTCAACCTTACGTTAAATTAAAAATCGTCGAATTCCCCGATGAGCCGATTCCTTCTAATCCAAGTTTAGGGCAGGAAGAGGAAGTTAAGATTAAGGAAGGGAAGAAACTTTTAGGCAAGCTAACGCCTTCTTCCTATTTGGTCCTCCTTGATTTAGGGGCCAAAGAATATGATTCGGTGGAGTTCGCTTCTTTCTTAGATAAGTCCTTTGCCTTAGGTGGATCGCACCTAAATATGGCCATTGGGGGATCGCTAGGATTCTCCGAGGAAGTAAAGAAAAGAGCCAATGCCCGGATTAGTTTTGGGAAGCTGACTTTTCCCCATCAACTAGCCAGGGTCATGGCCTTAGAACAGATATATCGGGCTTTTCGGATCTTAAATAACGAGCCCTATCATAAATAGGATTAAATAAGTCCGAAGTGGGCCATGGCTTTGGCCCAGCCATCATTATCGATGTGGTCGGTTACGTAATCGGCCTCTTTTTTGGTTTCCTCGATAGCGTTGCCCATGGCGATGCCTAACCCCACGAAATTCATGGCTTCGATATCATTGGCTCCATCGCCTAGGAAAGCGGCTTGGCTAGGATCATAGCCATAATATTCAAGGACCGACATGATGCCTTTGGCTTTATCTGAATCTTTGGGCATGATATCGACGGCATATTCGTCCCAACGTGCGGATTTGCAATTTTGAAGGTGGGGCAAGAACAAGGATTCGTCGAACTTATCGCAGAAGGCGATCATCTGATAGACGACCCTATCATAATGGTCGGGATAGGTGCGAGGTTGGGGGAAGCGGGTTCCATATTTCTCATGGGCGGAGATGACGCGCTCGTCGATCATGTTGATGTGACCTTCGTTTTCTTCGATTAGGGTTAATCCAAAGCGTAATCTCTTGGCGAAAAGAATCATCTTATCCACGACCTCCTCGGGGATGGGGTAGCGGTGGATGACCTTTTCCCCGATGATGGCATTGGAGCCATTCATGGTAACTAATCCATCCGGAGTGAAGAGGTTAAGGATTCCGGTTTTCCGGATTAAGTAATAATTCCTGCCGGAGCAAAGGAAGACTTTGATTCCTTTGGCTTGCATTTTCTTAATGGCATCGATAGCTGATGAAGGGACTTTGCCTTGGCTATGGGAGAATAAGGTATCGTCGATATCGGTGAAGACTATTTTTATTTCGCATTTTTTCATTTCCATATCGGATTTACCTCCTTAAACTATTTAGCGGAGTATTTTATGACTTACGAAGCATTTGACAAGTACCAAGCGGTGGTTGATCCCGCTAACCGCCTCGTTCACCATTATAAAGACGAAGACGGTAACCTCTTTTATGTCGAGCCTGGTTTCTATGAAGGATTGATGGGCTTTGCCGAGAAGCGACCCGAAGACTTTGCTAGGATCATGGAAGAAATCGATAAGACCATCAAGGCCAACCATAAAGTGGTTTTCACCGCCGATTTCGAAAATCCCTGGATCGAAAGGGAAGGTTATATCTACCGTGAAATATTCGATATCACCGACCCCTTGAAGATCTTCGTCGAGGATAAATCCCGGGGCAGCGATTACGGGGATTAATAATATAGAATAAAAAGAAAGCTCCCGCGTGTACGTAGGCGAGAGCTTTTTACTTTTTATTGGGCCATCGGCCTTAATGACTTCATCGACAGCCACATCATACGTAAGCCATAGGTGAACATGAAGATGAGGTAGGCATATTGGACGAGCCAGAAGCCGAATATCAAGGTAAGGAGGGCGGGGGTGAAGGAAGCCCAACCGGCCATCTTCATGGTCTCCCAGATATTGACGACGCGGTAGGGGTTGTTCTTGCCCCTAGTCATCACGAATAGCAAGACGCCGAATAAGAGGATGATACCGAAGTCGACGCCGGCCATGATACCGGTGAAGGTCCAAGCCGACCTGACTTTGGTGGTTTCGTAGGTCAAATTAATGAAGTTGACCCAGTTTTTGGCGACCGTGGTTTTGTAATCCTTGGTGAGATAGCCAACGGTTTCAGCCGGGCCAAGGTTGGCAAGGTCGATGCCATTAAGCCTGTCGTAGCGGCCTTCGAGGGTTCCGATGGTGGAGGTGTACTTACGGAAGGAGATGGCGTTTTGACCAAAGGCGATATAGGAAGCCGAGACGATGGAAGAATCGGTTCTGGTGTTGCCGGTTGTGGGATCTTCGTTCCTGGCCAACATCTTGAAGAAGGCGTCATCGGTATATTTGTAATTGCCTTGTTCGTCTTTGAAGGATTCGGAGAAGAAGACCTCAAAGATGGTGACATCGTGGAGGTTATCCTTGAGGGTGTACCACTTATGGGTGACCTCATCATTAGCGTCCCTAGTATAGATCTTATCGAGGTTTTTGGTGGTCATGTTGCCTTTGTCGTCCCAGGAAACGTGGACGATGTCGGCATCGGCGCGGCGCGTTCCATTCTCATCGTGGGTGAGGTCATGGGTGAAGGCGCACAAACCGATATCGAATTCGGCGGTGGGGGAGCCATAGACGGCGCTTGAACCTTGGACGTTTAGTTGGCTAGTCAAAGTCGGAACGACGGCTAAGATGGTGGCGACCACGGCGAGGACGACGGGGATAGCTTGTAATCCGCCTTTCCATTCCCTGGCGGCGTCACGGCAGGCGTTGTTGCTGATTATAGTTTTGATCCCTTGGAAGATTTTGGCCTTCGTTTCGGGATTCATGCGCTTGTTGTTTTTCTTATTCTTTTTGTTGTTTGACATGTTGGACCCTTTGCAATAGCAAAGAAAAGGATACACGCTTAGAAACAATTTGCAAACAAGTAGATTTCTTTATTTTGCGATTATGGATATAATATCCGGGCCCAAACGGGCAAAAATGGGGCCGTCATGGTTTTGACGGAGAAGATCCAAATAGCGGTTGCAGTGGTCTGGTAAACCTTAATACCAAAAAACAATACCTGACAAAACTGTCAAACCTTGGATGCTCAACAATCGTGCATCCGCTCTCGCTCGCGCCTAATTAGAGCACCCGAAATAGGGTTCCCGCCATTGCGGGACGAACGCATCGCCTCCCCGGGGCACTGACGGGGAGATACGGTGTAATATGTAGTGCTAAGCCAGTGACCCGGTTTATGCCACTGGTCGAAAACCAATAACCCCACCAAACGGACTAGGCAATATCACTTCGTTTGGCCAGAGACGAATTTGCCTAAACTGTAGGCGCCGTTAGGGGGACTTCTTCGGACCCGGGTTCGAATCCCGGCGACTCCACCATTCTCAACGACATACGAACCGCGTCTATGTCGATAGTTGCGTGTTCGGTTACACCTTTGACATGAGGGGCATTGCTTCCGAGATCTCTTCAAAGCTCGGCATCAAGTTCCGGTTCAAGGTATAAAAATGCTTGTACGGATACCCTCTCGCCGCGGCGAGAGAAAACGGGAACCCCTCGCTCGGGATTCCCGTTTCTCAATAGGTTTCGGTTTTCTTAATGTGTCCTTGACATGGGGTCCACATTATGAAGACGCGGTTTTTTATTGTTAGGCGTATTTGGGTTCGCCATATTCCCTTCTCATTGCTTTTGTTGAGACGACCCACTGTTTGCCGTATTTGCAGGCATCGACGCCTGCTTTTAGCTTTCCATATGCTATTGCTTTGCGGAGCGTCGATTCGTTGAGGCCCCACATCCTGGTAGCCTCGACGAACGCGACGAGCCCGTCGAATGGTGTGGCAATATCGGCTCCACCGTAGAAAAGCTCTTCGCAGGAAAGGTCTATTTCATCATTCCAAATGACCCCATATCCCCCTGGGCCAACATGGGCCTTCTCGAACAGGTCGTTTTCCTTGAGTTGCTGGAAAACGGGAATCTCGTCGAAAACGGGTTTGACGTCATATATTTTGCTTACTCCCTCGACGAATTGGGCGAGCAAGCGGTAGTCCTCTAAAGGGACGACATGGTTAAGTTTGTGGAACATTGCTTTTCCTCCTGGATTACTCAAGCGGTTTGATCTTTCCGATCTTGCCGGTTTCCCACATTTCAGCAAGCTCTGAACGATGGATCTCCATCCACTCCCGCACTAGTCGCAGCGCACGATTGGGAAGCTCCCCTTCGAGGATGTCCCCATTTTCGATGATAAGCGTCGCGTTATGCTC
>CAMOQM010000074.1 GCA_946622925.1 uncultured Caryophanales bacterium
ACCCCGTCGACTCTAACGAACAAGCCTTCCGTATGGCCGCCATCTTGGCTTTCAAAGACGCGGTCATGAAATGCCGCCCGATTATCTTAGAGCCAATCCTAAGATTGAAGGTCAACGTCGAATCTCGTTTCACGGGGGCGGTCTTAAGTGACCTAAATACCAGGCGCGCCCGCATCCAAAATATCGAAGAGAAGGATTTCGGTAACCAGGAAATCGAAGTCCTCATCCCCGAAGCGGAAGTCATCGATTATACGACCCAGCTTAAATCCATCACCCAGGCTTCTGGCTTCTTCAACCGTGAATTCTACGGCTATGAGGAAGTGCCCGAAAGCTTAAAGGAAAGGGTTATCCGCGACAATAAGATCGAGGAATAATAACCATTGTTCCATTGGGGTAGTCATAACGGCTACCCCTTTTTATTTTTAGCAAAAGAAAAGGCGGATCGCTCCACCTTAGTCTTGGTTATCGTCTTTGCTTTCGATGGCCCTAGGTCCGCCGAGTTGGTCGACCCTTTCGCCTTTGTTGTTATAAGTGGGCTCGGGGGCGAGGACTTCGACGTCTTCGATGACCTCGGCTTGTTTGGCCACGACTTCTTCTTCGTTAGGGCCTTTCTTGCCTTTCTTTCTTTTAGGCTCGCCGGCGATATCGTAATCTCCGCTTTCTTCTTTTTCGAGCTTTTCGATTTCCTTCTTATCTTTCTTGGAGGCGAAGATGCCCATGATGAATAAGGACAAGCCGATGATACCTAGGACCGAGCCAGTCATGATCATGGTGATTTTGTTATGGGTATTGCCGGTATTTTGCAAGATGATGACGGCCACGCCTACGCCGATAAGAATGGCGGCTAGGACGATGACGGCAATCGGCATGACGAGTTTTTCATGGCGACGGGCAATCGAGAAGATGGCATAGGTTAGAAGTAGCGTGCCCATGGTCATCATGGCAATGGAGATGAAGGCGACGAGGGATTCGATCAATAATCCGGCGTGCTTGGATTGAAGGAAGATCAATAACGCGCCGATAGCGACTTCGAAGCCGGCGATGATAAGGGGGGTGGATTCATCGCCCCTATCATATTTAGCGAAGAACATGACGATTCTAAAGATACCATCGAGGACGACGAAGCCAGAGATGGCATAGCCTAGGATGTTATCGATGTTGCCGGTGATGTCTTCCCTAACCCCGGCGATGATGGCTAAAACCCCGGCGGCCAAAATAACAATGGCTTCAATGATGCTCCAGGTTAACCAGAACTTATTCATTTTCTTACGTTTTTCTAGATAAGCGGACATATTAACTCTCCTAAAAAATCTGCTAGTCATTATTATATATGCGTGTCGCGTGAAAAGGAGACGTTATGAAAAAATATTTATTAAAGAAGTACGCCGAACTCATCGTTAAATCCGGCGTTGCCTTAAGAAAAGGGCAATCCGTTTACCTGCTTTCCTCTTTAGAAACCGAGGATTTTGCCGCCATGGTGGTGGAAGAATGCTACAAGGCCGGGGCCAAGAAGGTCGTGGTCCAATGGATCTCTTCCAAGGTTAATAAGATTGGATTAAAGAGAGGCAAGAAAGAGAACTTGGCGCTTATTTTGCCCCAAGACGAAGCCATGATGAAATGGAGATGCGAGGAAAATCCCGCCCTTATCTCTTTAACTTCCTCCGATCCCGATGGCATGAAGGGCGTTGACATGTCGAAGGTCGCCTATATCAACCAAGTCCGTTACCAAGCCTTCCATAAATATATTGAGGAAAGCGAGAACAAATACCAGTGGTGCATTGCCGGGGTCCCAGGGGCGGCTTGGGCTAAGAAAGTATTCCCAGAGCTTAGCAAGAAGGCCGCGATCGAGGCTTTATGGGAAGCCATCCTTAAGACTTCGAGGGCCGATGATGGTAATGGCATCGAGAATTGGAAGGCCCATGACGAAGATCTAAAAGCCCGTTGCGATTACCTTAATTCCTTAAGATTAAAGAAGCTCCACTATACTTCTTCTAATGGCACCGATTTGACCGTTGGCCTCATCCCGGGCGTTATCTTCCTAGGCGGTGGCGAAACCAACCTCAAAGGCGATTTCTATCAGCCCAATATCCCCAGCGAAGAATGCTTCACCTCCCCGATGAAAGGGGAAGCCGAAGGCATCGTCTATTCCACCAAGCCTTTGTCCTATCAAGGTAACCTCATCAAGAACTTCTGGGTTAAGTTCGAAGGCGGTAAAGCGGTGGATGTCCATGCCGAAGAAGGGGAAGAAGCCCTTCGTTCCATCCTTTCCTTGGATGAAGGGGCGGCGTATCTAGGGGAATGTGCCCTTGTACCTTTTGATTCACCAATCAATAACACGGGCCTACTCTTCTATAACACCTTATTCGATGAAAACGCGGCTTGCCACTTGGCTCTAGGTAGAGGGTTCACTAACCTATATCCTAACTACGAGAAATACACCGAAGACCAAATCCACGAATTTGGCATCAATAAGTCCATGAGCCACGTCGACTTCATGATCGGTTCGAAAGACCTTTCCATCGTCGGCACCACCGAAGATGGCAAAGAAGTGCAAATCTTCAAAGATGGCAATTGGGCCTTCTAATTGATTTAACTAAACCTGGCCCCCATCGCGGGGCCTTTTTTAACAGGCCCAGCAATCTACCGGGGATAATTTTGAACTAACTAATTTAAGCAAATCCACGAAGGCGATTTGTTTGCCTTCGATAATTAGGAAACGGAAGGTCTTCGATATCTTTTCGATTACCCCTTCGATGTTATGGCGGTAACCGTCTTCATAATATTCGGCGCTTACTTCCTCACCTTGGTAATTGACGATGATTTCATTTATATCCCTAGCTACATCCGAGGATATTAAAGGTCTTGGTCTTTTGCCTTTTTCATAACGCATCCTCGCTAGAATCGTAGATTGTTCTACCAAAGACTTATAGGGGGCGTATTTCATCATGCCGCGATCCATTTCGTTCATGCGTGGTGCCCTCCTATCATGGTGTGGCGTTCTTTGATGTTAGAATCCTTGGTTAAAGAAGAAGCCCTTAAAGCCGCATTCCGCCCAAACATCGCCGATACCTTATCTAAAGCCAAATCGAGGTTATGGCGTTTTCCTTCTTCTTCGGGGGTATCGAATAAAGAAAGCTGTTGCGAGCCATTGTTGCTAACTAACTTGCCAAAGGAGATATATAAGCCTCTTATTGGGGCTTCTTTGACGCCTTTATCGAATAGCCTTAGACAGGCTTTATATAAGGTTTCCGAATCGTCGGTGGCGATATTTAAGGAAGATTGCTTAGAGAAGCCATTTAGGCTGCTGCCGGTGGAATAATTAACGCCTACGAAGACTAAACCCGCCTTTGAATTAGAGGCCCTTAGGCGATAGCAAAGGTCATCGACGAGTTCGCGCAAGACAAGACGCGCCCCGGTTTTATCGTAATCGCGGTAAAGGGTTTGACCCTGGCTAAGACTCGTCTCTTTGGGAACGTATTTTTCCCTGATGTCAGTACGGTCTATTCCGTTAGCCATATCCTTAAGCTGGGTTCCGATTATCCCAAACTCTTTCTTTAGGAGTTTAGCATCGGCCTTGGCCAAGGCTTCTAGGGTATAAATACCTAATCTATATAGATGGGAGGATATGCCATGGGAGATACCCCAGATTTTCGTGATGGGATGAATCTTCCATAGCTTGATGGGGACGTCTTCATAGTCCCATCTAGCGATATAGGGAGGCTTCTTTTTGCCTTCATTATCTAGACATATCTTGGCTAGGAACATATTGGGGCCAATGCCGGAAGTGGCGACTAATCCAAGTTCATCCTTAATCCTTTGCTGGATCTTTTTGACTAGTTCCTCAGGGGTGGCGTGGTTCATCTTTAGATAAGGGGTTAGCCTAAGGAAAGATTCATCGATGGAATAGACGTGAAGGTCCTCTTCATCGACGAAATCTAGGAATATCGAGACGACTTTTGCGGACATTTCGATGTAATAAGCCATTCTTGGTTTAGCTAGGATTAAGCCAGGGATCTTAGGCAAATCGCGGACCCTACAGACGTTAGGCACGCCATATTTTTCTTTTAGATAGGGGGTGGCCGACATGACGATAGTGGAGGAAGTGCGGTCAGGATCAGCGACCACTAGAGGGCAGGAAAAGATATCCAAACCACGGTCGGCGCATTCGCAGGAGGCGTAGAAACTTTTTAAGTCGATGACGCAGTATATCTCTTCCATGTCTCCATGTTAGAGCAAAATTTTTTTGCTTAAAGGCTTGTATTTTTTAACTGACTTTTTTGCCGAATCGGTATATCGGAACGGTTTCCTTTTTCTTGGCTTTGCCTGCGTTGTTTGAAGTTTGGTTTACGATATGACTGACGGCAAAGAAAGTTTTGATGAATGTTTTCGTGATAAGTCAAAGACGCTTTTTAAGCCTACCATGTCGTTGACAAAAAATCGAACGATATAAAACATAGGTATGATAGCCCAAATGCCTTTAACAATTCAGGTGGCTTCAAATTCGTTTCGAGAATATATGCATTCAAAGTCATTAGAAAACACAGCATTATTATTTGATAGGCACTCTTTTTATTCTTTATTGACTATCACGTTTTTAAAAAAGCATCCTTGTAATTACTAAAATTCCCATTAATTGGTATAACTGTTCCGCCTTCCTGACAATTTTCTTGTTTTCCGGTCTATCGTGGACATAACCAATGTCGTGGTTGATTTCATTGGTCGAAAATCCCTAACCCCACCAAGCGGACTAGGCAATATCGTTCCGTTTGGTCAGAGAGGAATTTGCCTAAACTGTAGGCGCCGTTAGGGGGATTCTTTCGGACCCGGGTTCGAATCCCGGCGACTCCACCACCAGTACCCGTATCCCAAACATTAATCGGCTTGGGATTTTTCCTACAATTAGAGCCGAGGATATGATCTCCCTCTAGAAAGAACCCATACCAAGGGTATTATCCCTCCTTGGATTCCCGGAGAGAGGCCATGGCCTCGGCTTTCCCTTTATAGGCATATAGGGGGAATGGCGGATCAGCGCGAGGGATTTTTTCATGGATAAAACCTCCGAGGTGAGATTTCAAAGAGTTGGGACGACCCTGACAATCTTTGTTTGGGAACGCGAAGAGTTTCAACG
>CAMOQM010000075.1 GCA_946622925.1 uncultured Caryophanales bacterium
GAAATCGGAAACTAAGCTTTCTTTTTATCAATTAATTTAAATAGCAAAACGCCGATTATTGGTCCAAACGAATTAAAGAGGATACATAAGACTAAATTGATAGCCATATTGGCATTAAAAGCTAAGCCCATCCCGAAATAGAACATATTGGCGATGCAGTGCTGGAAGCCGCAATAAACGAAGATGAAAACGAATGTCAATAGACCCAAAATGCCTAGGGGTTTTAGGCGGTTTAAACCAAATAATTTGACGGCCATATAAACGCAGAAACCACAAAGGAATGACTTAACGCACAGAGACAAATAATCGTTAAACGAACCCAGAGTCAAGCGAGGATTAACCGCAGCATTAACGGCTTCCATAACTGAGGTGTCTTTGAAGATGTAATAACAGGCAACTCCTAAACCAAAAGCCCCTATCGCGTTGCCGATTAGCATTATTGGCAAAGCAATATAGAAGGCTTTGTCCTGCTTCTTCTCATAGATCAAACCAATCTTGCCGGTATAAAGAGATAAACCAAAAGTGCAAACGGTAAATAAACCGATGCCGAAAAGTAGCGAGCCTAAAACCTTGCCGCCTTCCCCGGGAATGGCAAAGGTCATAATGATATAAAGGAATCCGCCAACTCCAATGGCTAGGCCCGCCAAGATCCCCTTTAGAAAATGCATCAATAATCCTTTGGCCATAGATATTCTTCTCCTATCTTTGGACTGTGGCATTAATTTTATAGTTTGATTGCTTGAGTGTTAACAAATTAAAACCTAGGGAGTAAGATTTTTTATGTATTTTTGAAAAGGATTAGCATGGCTAAAAAGAGCAGGCGTTTTAAACGGAATGAAAACGGAATAGCCATAAGCACGATGATGGTTCCATCAATCGTTATTTTAGGTATCCTCCACGCCTTAATAATCTTCTTTATAATCGGCATTAACAACAATAGCGCCAACCTTTCGTCCTTGATGGCTAGGTCGGCCGCCAATACTGCCAATGCCACTTCCCTATTAGCCGGTTCCAGTTTGCTTTCTGAAACTTCCACTAATTACGTATTAAGACCTTTTAACGACAATAACCAGCCCAATACCGGACCGCTAATCGCTTTCACCACCGAACTAGAGGTGGATCGGCGTGGTAAAGACGTTTTGGCTAAGCTAAAAGCCAATGGGGCTAGCCAAGAAGCGCTTAACCTTATCCAATCGGCCGCTGATTCCGCTGATTACATGCTTAACAACCAGCTTAATGCCATTGCCTTGACCACCGCGGTTTACCCTTTACCGGATATTCCCCAATTGAAGCCGCTTAAACTTCCACCACTTAACGAAGAGGATAGTGCCCTTAACGATGAGCAGAAATTGGAAAAAGCCACTTACCTTTTACTAAACGACAAATATTCGCAGGAAAAGAGCAACCTCTCCACCGGTGTCAATCAATGCGTCGGAGTTCTTCAGGCCGTTTCTGGAAGGGAAACCGCCATCGTCAATTCCCAAGTAAATTGGTTCAGGATGGGCTTATGGTCAGCGGTTTCTGGCGCTTTAATAATTTTGCTTGCTATCTTCGTAATTTTATACTTAGGCCTTCATAAGCCCCTTGTGGACGCTACTCGTTGCATCGGCGACGATAAGCCTTTGGAGGAGAATAAGGGATTCCACGAAATACGTGCCCTTTCTTCCGCTTATAACCATATCATGAAACGCCGCGATTTCCTTGATGGGCAATTAAGGGCGGCCGCCGAGAAAGACGCCTTAACGGGATTAGGCAACCGCTACTCTTTCGATAAGATCATGGACCGCGTGTTTGCCAATAGCGATGACCACCGCACCATAACCTACTTCATTTTTGATATTAACTACCTCAAGGAGACCAACGATAACGAAGGCCATGAAGCCGGAGACAGGTTAATCATCAAGGCCGGCGATATCATTAGGGAATGCTTCCGCGATTCCGATGGCAACAACTGCTTCCGCTTAGGCGGCGATGAATTTGCTTCCGTTGTCATTGGCGAAAACGAGGAAATGATCCAAAATCGCCAAAAGGTCTTCATCGAGCAGCAAAAGGAGAATGGCATCAGCATTTCTTGGGGTTATGCTAGCGCCCCAGATATCTCCAATGCCATATTAAAAATTCTAATGAGAGATGCCGACCTTGAGATGTATAAATGCAAGGCTAAAATGCATCGTCAATCCAAAGAGAATTAGAATCAATCGGCTTAACCCATGGGCCGGTTTTTCTTTAATCCAATCTCATTTAAAAAGCCCTGCATCAATAAGCATTGCAGGGCTTTGCGTCTAGGTTAAACGCTTATTTGATCTCAAGCGAGCCTAAGGTCAATAGCTTCTGCGACTTGCGATCGAAGAGCATGACATGGTGGCCCGTAAAGCCAATATCAACCTTGGTACCGATCGGGTAATCGATGGCGCCAAATACGTCACCCGTGAGTAGGAAATTGCCGACTTCCAAACGAATAGTGGTCTCTTTGCCAGTAGGCATAGCGGAGTAGACTTCCGCCTGGAGTTTGCCACCTTCGTTGATGGCAATATATTCCGAACGGACGCCAAGGACGAAGTCATCATCTTCAATGACGGGGTTATCCACCACATCGACGGGTTGCTGAATAAGCGGGATCTTGTAGGGAAAGGGTCCGTCTTTATTGGACTTATCGGCAGTAATCGGGCGCGAATTAGCCGCTAATTCGGCGCGCTTAGCCACCAAATCAAAACCTTCTTCGCGTGGCGTAAAGACGGCTTTATGGCCACCAAGAATCTCAAACTCGAATTGGCCTTTCTTATTTTGCTTGCCTTTGGCTTCAATAAGGTTAACGGCTGGGTTGCCGATGAAGTCAGCGGTGAAAAGGTTATTCGGGCGATGGTAAATCTCAAGAGGTGGATCATATTGCTGGAGAACGCCATTGTCCATTAAGCAAACCTTAGTCGCTAAGGTCATGGCTTCTAATTGGTCGTGGGTAACGTAGACGAAGGTGGCTCCCGTCTCCATATGCAGACGCTTGAGCTCAGAACGCATCTCTAAGCGTAGCTTGGCGTCGAGGTTGGACAAAGGCTCGTCCATGAAGAGGACGCGGGGTCCAGGGGCGAGGGTACGGGCAATGGCGACACGCTGCTGCTGACCACCGGAAAGTTCGGCGGGATAACGGTCCATGAATTGACCAATCTTCAAGGTCCTGGCCGAGGCGCGAAGCTTAAGATCGATTTCCTCAGGAGAAAGTTTCCTTTCTTTGACGACGGGTTTTCCTTCGGCATCAAGAATACGGAACTTTTCATCTAGTTTGACTCCCTTAGCCTCATATCTAGCTTTAATGGCCGTCATCCTTTCGTTGGCTTTGGCGATTTCGCTAGAAGCGATGCCAGCTAAGTCTGCACCCTCTTTTCCTAGGCCAAGTTTAAAGACTTTCTTCGCGGTCGGATAAGAGACTTCAAAGAAGTCGGTGATCTTAAGGATGGCAGAGTCCATCTTAATGTTGCCGTCTTTGTCTTTGGCGTCGTTAATCAAGGATACGACCTTTTCAGGTTTGCCTAAGATGCGGATATAATCGGCCAAACGGACGAGTTCCCATTCATAGACCTCCATCTCCTCTTTGACGTTTTTTAGACCGAAGACGATATTTTGATAAACCGTCATATTCGGCCACAAAGCGTAGTTCTGGAAAAGGAAGCCGACATGACGCTTGGAAGCTTGGACGTTAATGCCCATTTCCGAATCGAACACCACGGTATCGCCAATGGTGATTCTACCAGTCGTCGGTGTTTCTAGGCCCGCAATCATACGAAGGGTCGTGGTTTTGCCACACCCCGAGGGGCCAAGCAGGGTAACGAATGCATTGTCGGCGATTTCTAGATTCAAACCGTCAACGCCATAATAGGTCCCCCATTTTTTATTGATGTTTTCAAGTGTGATTTTAGGCATTTTTCTTTCCTCCTCCGATGCCCGAGTCAATGGAGGCACCGGTTAATAGATTGACCAGCAGGTTCGCGACGAGCACGAAGATGATGATAATTAAGTTAACGGCCGAAGAGAACGGAGTAAGACCCATCTCGTCATAATAAGCAAGCGAAGTGGTCGCGAGTTGGTCGTTGTTGGAGACTAGGAACATAAAGAGGTTCAATTCACGCATACCCGTAATAAATGGCAATAGGTATCCGGAAATGATCGCAGACTTCTGGATAGGTATGACGATACGTCCCATACGTTTCCACCACGGAGCGCCTTGGATGACGGCGGCTTCTTCGATTTCGGGGGATAATTGCATCATCGCCGATAGGGAAGAACGAGATGAGAATGGGATGTATTTAACCGAGCCACAAAGGATCATTAGGAACATTGTTCCCACAAAGCCGCCTAATCCGACTTGTAGGCCAAAGGCGTAGTAGGCAACCGAGAAAGCGACGGCTGGGATTAGATAAGGGAAGAAGGACATGCCATTGACATAGGTGGCGAATTTACTCTTCCGCTTACGGCTGACTGCGTATCCGGCAAGGAAACCGATGGAACCGGCTATCAAGGCGCAACATATGGCGACGATAGCCTGGTTTTTGAATGAATTCCATAGCGAGGCATTATAGAAGATACCATAGTTACCATACATACCGGCTTCGCCGTTTTCATGGTATACCCACCACTTAGTGGTGAAGGAAGAATAGTCGCCGGGGTTCTCGACGAATGTTTCTAAGGTGAAGGAGAGGATTGGCAATAACGAAGTTAGCAAGGTGGCGATGATTAAAACGATAGCACAAACCCACTTGAAGACCCGGCCAAGATTAATCTTAGTGGCCTGAGCGGATTTACCAGAAACGGTGATGAATTGTTTCCTTGAATGCATTGTCAGCTGATTAATGACCAAAATAATAAGGCCAATAATAAGCATTACGATACCGATGATGGCGGCATAGCCATCGCCGGTAATCGCCCTTAATTCGATATAAGAGGTAGCCAAAACCGAGAAATTCTTACCGCCGATATAGTGGACGACGGGATAAGAACCGACCGCACTAGAAAAGACCAAAAGGATGGTTGAAAGAATGGCGGGGATGATCATCGGGATGGTGATG
>CAMOQM010000076.1 GCA_946622925.1 uncultured Caryophanales bacterium
CCGGCGCAATGGCAATTTGTGGCCCGTAACCGTTTGATTGCGGCTTTGTCGACGTTAGTGGTGGTCTCCGACGCTAGGCGTCAAAGTGGGGCTTTAATCACGGCCACTTTAGCGTCTAAATATGGCCATGATGTGGGGGCCTTCCCCCATGATGACGATGGGGATAACGGTTGCAATATGATCATCAAAGATGGGGCTTTCCTTATCGAAGACGAGGAAGATGTAGCCACGATTTTAGGTTCGAAAGGGGCGCCCTTTTTTGCCAAAAAATAATCAAATTTTTTATAAATAATCCTTTATTTATATATAGGAAAAGGAGCAAATAGGGGTTTGACAAGCCTATTTTGGCTCTCTAAACTTCCACCGCATGAAACTCGTAATCGTTGAATCTCCAAACAAAACCCAAACCATCGGACGTTACCTCGGACCGGATTTTAAAGTCATGGCTTCCGAAGGCCATATCCGCGATCTTTCCACCCGTGGGAAAGGGGGGCTTGGCATCGATATCGAAGGCGGTTTCGTTCCTGATTGGGAAATCTCCAAAGGAAAAGAACGGATCATTAGACAACTTTCCGACGCCGCTAAAAAAGCCGAAGTGGTTTATCTAGCGACCGACCCTGACCGCGAAGGGGAAGCCATCTCCTATCATTTAGCCACGGTCTTAGGCTTACCTTTGGATGCCCAAACCCGCCTCCAATTCCGCGAAATCACCCGTCCGGCCGTAACCGAGGCCTTATCCGATCCCAAGAAGATCGACATGAACGTGGTTAACGCCCAGGAAGTCCGCCGGATGGAAGACCGGATCATCGGCTTTAAGGTATCCGGCTTGCTTAGAAGCAAGATGCGCCTTAATTCGGCGGGACGCGTGCAATCCTCTACCCTTAAATTAATCGTCGATCGTAAGAAAGCCATCGACGCTTTCGTGCCCCAGGAATATTGGACCATCGAAGCCGTGATCAAAGTTGGCAACGAGAAATATAAAGTCAATTTGACTAGAGTCGATGGTCGGCCCTTTAAATGCGGGAGCAAGCAAGAAGCCGATGCCTTGGTAGCTAGGATCGGCAAGACCTTAGCGGTCTCTTCCAAATCCTCTTCGATCAAATCCATTTCCCCAAAGCCGCCTTTTACCACCTCGACGATGCAGCAGGAAGCCTATTCCAAATTCGGCTTCTCCAATAGCCGGACCCAGTCTACGGCCCAAAAGTTATACGAAGGCCTTTCCGTTAATGGGGAACACGTCGGTTTGATTACCTATATGCGTACCGACTCGGTCCGCATCTCACCTAATTTCTATAATGGCCACGCCATCCCTTTCATCACCGAGACCTATGGCAAGGAATATATCGGTCCGTTACGGGGTGGGAAAAACGATAAGAACGTCCAAGACGCCCACGAAGCCATCCGTATGACCGGAACCCACCGGACCCCGGAGATAATCGCTAACGCCGGACTTACCACCGATCAAATCAAGTTATATCGACTCATCTATTGCCGGGCCCTAGCCTCCATGATGGCCCCTAAGAAAGTCGAAAGCACCAACGTCATCTTCTCTTCTTCCGGTTTGGACTTCTCCTTAAGCGGAAGTAAGACCATTTTCCCGGGCTTCTCGGTTGTCTATGGCGAATTCGAGGAAGACGAATCCAAATCTTTGCCTGATTTTAAACAAGGTGAGAATTTTGAAGTCATCGATATCAAAGCCGAACAGAAATTCACCAAGCCCGAACCTCTTTATAACGAAGCCACCATCGTTAAGGCCATGGAAGAAAAAGGCATTGGCCGTCCTTCCACCTACGCTTCGACCATCAAGACCTTATTGACCCGGAAATACGTTACCTCCACCAAAGGCGTCCTCGAACCCACCCCCAATGGGATTAAGGCCGTTGAGACCCTTGAGGTTTATTTCCCCGATATCGTCTCCAGCGGCTATACCGCTTTGATGGAAAACAAACTCGACAAAGTCGAAGAAGGCGAAGAATCCTTCCTCGATGCCATGAATGAGTTCTATATCCCCTTCATGGAGAATTACGAAAACGCCCAAGGCATCATCCGCAAGGAAGTCAATTACACCGGGGACAAATGCCCCCTATGTGGCCGTCCTTTGGTCTATAAGGTCAACCGTAAAGGCGAGAAGTTTATCTCGTGCTCTGGTTATCCCCATTGCACCTATATCCCTAGGGAAGAGGCGCCTAAGCCCGAAGTGGAATATACCGGCGAGAATTGCCCCGACTGCGGTGCCCCTTTGATCTATAAAAAGAGCAAGAAGGGCGAGAAGTTCGTCGGGTGCTCCAATTTCCCCAAATGCCGTTATACCGCTTCCTTGGTCAAGGTCAAAACCAAACCCAAAGAAGCTAAGGTCTATACCGAAGCCGACTATGTTAAGCCTTGCCCCGAATGCGGAAGCGGACACCTAGTCATTAAGCAGGGCAAGAAGGTCCAATTCTATGGCTGCACCAACTATCCGAAGTGCCGCCACGTCGAATGGATCACCCCGAAAAAAGGTAAGGAAAAATGAAAAGCGAAAAGGTCATCGTAATCGGCGGGGGACTCGCCGGCAGCGAGGCCGCTTTTCGTTTGCTTAACCTTGGCTACGAAGTCCATTTATATGAACGTCGTCCCCTGGTGGATGACCATGCCCACGAGACCGATTTATTCGGGGAATTAGTCTGCTCCAATTCCCTTAAATCCAACCAATTAGATAACGCCTGTGGTTTGCTTAAGCAAGAGATGCGGGAACTCGGCTCGATTACGATGGAAGCGGCCGCGAAAACCGCGGTGCCATCTGGAAATGCCCTAAGCGTGGACCGGGAGCTTTTCGCTAAGGAAATCACCGCAAAACTGGCTTCTTTCCCCTCTTTAATCATCCATCGCGAAGAGGTTACTAGTCTTCCCGAAGGACCCGTTATTTTAGCGACTGGGCCTCTAACTTCCGATGGGTTAATGGAACATCTTTCCTCGCTACTAGGGAAGGGGGCATTGTCTTTCTTCGATGCCTCGGCCCCCATCGTCAAAAAGGAGTCCATCGACTTTAGCAAGGCCTACTTTAAATCTCGTTATAGCCAAGAAGATGAAGCCTATATCAATTGCCCTTTTAGCAAAGCCGAATATATCAATTTCGTGACCGAGTTGTTAAAGGCCGAGAAAGCCCCTTTGCATAGCTTCGATACCCAATATTTCGAAGGCTGTTTGCCGGTGGAAGTGATCGCAAGTAGGGGCATGGAAACGTTACGTCATGGCCCGCTTAAGCCTTTTGGACTAGAACAGCCAGATGGCAGTAAACCCTATGCCGTTTTGCAGCTTCGCCAAGATAATAAACTAGGCGATGCCTATAACCTCGTGGGCTTCCAAACTAACCTTACCTATCCCGAACAGAAACGGGTGTTTTCCATGATTCCGGGTTTAGAAAACGCTAAGTTCATCCGTTATGGATTGATGCATCGTAATTCTTATTTGGATTCGCCTAGGTTATTAAACGAAAACCTTTCCTTAAAAGCTCGGGAAGACGTCTTTGTGGCCGGTCAATTAAGCGGGGTGGAAGGCTATGTCGAAAGTGCGGCCTTTGGGATTTTGGCCGCGATTAACTTGGACCGTTATCTTAAGGGCCTTGAACCCATTATGCCCCCAGCCCAAACCATCTTAGGGGCGCTTAACCGTTATATCGTTAATCCCGGCTCCACCAAATTCTCCCCGATGAACGCCAACTGGGCTTTAATCCCCGGCGCCAAAAAAGAAAATCGCGAAATCTTTGTCCAAGATGCCCTTTCTAGCCTAAAATGCTACCGGGACAAAATAAATGGACGCGACGATAACTGAATACCTCAAATACCTCAAGGCCCAGCGCCATTTTTCCTTAGCGACCATTTCTTCCTATGAAAAAGACCTCTGCCTATTTGAGGATTTTTTGGTTAAGCGTTCCAAATTGCTGCTGCAAGTCCAAAGGAATGACATCCGCGATTTCTTGATGGAAGAGCTAGCTAGAGGCATTTCCAAGCGGACTTTATCCCGCCGCATGTCGGCGTTACGGGGTTATTATGATTACCTCCATCTTCTTGATATGGTCGATGGAAATCCCTTTAGATCGTTATCTTCCCCCAAGGTAGAAATCACTTATCCTAAGGCCCTTTATTTAGAGGAAGTCGAGAATTTACTTAACAAGAATTCCAAACGTGATGATTTCTTGGCTAAGCGCGACCAAGCCATTTTGGAACTCCTTTATGCTTCGGGGATGCGGGCTTCAGAATTAGTTAGTTTCACTTCGGCCCAGATCGATTACCGTTCCCGGATGGTTTTGGTCTATGGCAAAGGCAATAAAGAGAGGAATGTGCCCTTTGGGCAAAGCGCCGAAAAGGCCATGAAGGAGTATTCAAGCGAAATCCGCCCGGTACTAGTGAATAAAAACGGGGAAAAGAACCATCCAAGAACCTTCTTCCTTAATGCCCAGGGCAAGCCTTTAACGGTGCGGGGACTAGAGTACATCTTAAAAGCGGTGGAAGATAAAACCGGGGTCTATTTGGGTCTTCATCCCCATGAATTCCGGCACACCTTCGCCACGCATCTATTAGAGAACGGGGCCGATCTCCGCCTCATCCAAGAATTATTAGGCCACGAGACTATCGATACCACCCAGGTTTATACCCACGTCACCACCAAGCATATGAAGGAGCAATACGACTCCTTCTTCCCCAAACGTAAGAAAAAGTAGGGCCAGAGTCGATTTATCTTGCCTACATATGCGTGTAAGCGTATTATTTCATTCGCCCGTGAATTCGGGTAATACGCACCCCGCGGATTCGATGCCGTGTTCCTTGCCGGGCCGAAGTTAGGCTTAAAAAGCGGTGAGGTGGTCAATCGTTGGAAACGGGGGAGGCTAAAACGAATGGAGGTCACATCAATGAGTGACGAAATCAAAGAAGCGGTTGCCGAAGAAGAAGAAACCGCCGCTCCGGAAGTAACTCCGGAACCCACCATGGCCCAGGTGCTTCACGATCCCGAAGCCCCCATCCTCACCATGAAGAAATGTTTGGAAGCCGGAGTCCACTTCGGTCACCAAA
>CAMOQM010000077.1 GCA_946622925.1 uncultured Caryophanales bacterium
TCCTGGACCATCCCCAAAAACGTCTTTGAGGCTTTAGGGGCCAGGACCTACGTCATTAACGATAATCCGGATGGCTTGAATATTAACCTCAATGCCGGTTCTACCCATATCGACGCCTTACGTAACTTCGTTAAGGAAAAACACTTAGACTTAGGTTTTGCCTTCGATGGTGACTGCGATAGGTGTATCGCCGTCGATGAAAACGGCGATGAGGTCGATGGCGATAAGATCATGTATCTATTAGCCATGAAGTTAAAATCCGAAGGCTCCCTTACTAGGGATACCTTGGTTACCACCATCATGTCTAACTCCGGCCTTACCAAAGCCTTAAAGAAGCAAGGGATCGCCAATGTCCAAACCAAAGTCGGCGACCGCTTCGTCTTCGAAGAGATGCAAAAGGAAGGCTATGCCCTTGGCGGCGAGCAATCCGGCCACGTCATCATTAAGAAATACGCGACCACCGGCGATGGCATCTTAACCGCCATCATGGTTACCGAAGAAGTCTTGGCCAGGAAAGATAAGCTATCTAAGCTAGTCGCTCCCGTTAAGCTACTTCCCCAAAAGACCAAATCCGTGCGGGTTACCGATAAGGCCGCCACGGTTAACGATGAAGCCGTTAAGGCTAAGTTTGCCGAGGTAAATGCCGAAATCGGAGATAATGGACGCGCTTTACTCCGTGAATCGGGAACCGAACCGGTCATCCGTATCATGGTGGAATGCCCGACCATCGAAGAATGCGACGGCTATATCGAAAAGATCTATAACGTCATTAAGAAGCGGGGGTTCGTCTGTGAATAAGTTAAATATCAAAGTTAATGAGCTATTCGAAGAATGCCCGATTCCCTTCCTTAAGGAGACATTCGAGAAGGCGACCTATCCTTGGGAGATACTCCCTCAGATCAAAGTCATAATCGCGAAGTTCATTGAAGATGGACATCCTGGTTATACCGAAATCGAACCCGGCGTGTTCGTGGGCGAAAACGTTAAGATCGCCAAAACCGCGACTATCGAAGCCCCGGTCATCATCGGAAGTGGGACCGAGCTTCGCCCCGGCGCCTATTTAAGGGGAAACGTCATAATCGGCGAAAACTGCGTCATCGGCAATTCCTCGGAGTTAAAGAACTCCATCCTCCTCTATCATGTCCAAGTCCCTCATTATAACTATGTCGGCGATTCCATCCTCGGATCCCATAGCCATATGGGCGCCGGCTCGATCTGCTCCAATTTAAAGAGTTCGGGCAAGAACATCGTTATCCATGGGGATAAGGAATATGAAACCGGCCTCCGGAAAATCGGGGCCTTCCTAGGCGACCATGCCGATATCGGATGCGGCTCGGTACTAAATCCGGGCACCATCATCGGTAAATCCACCCAGGTCTATCCGCTAAGCATGCTTAGGGGTTGCTTCCCGGAAAACTCTATCGTCAAAGAAAATAGAGTCGTCGTCGAAAAGAAAGGAAATTAAAACCATGAAAGTAATCGTTGGTAATGAAGATTACATCTCCCAGCTAATCGCTGATGAATTCGTTAAGCAAGTTAACGCCAAACCTAATTCCGTTTTAGGTCTAGCTACCGGCACTAGCCCCTTAAAGGTCTATGCCGATATGATCAAGGCTAACAAGGAAGGCAAGGTCTCCTTCAAAGATTGCGCCACCTTCAATTTGGATGAATATATCGGATTAGAAGGAACACATAATCAATCCTATCGTTATTTCATGAACGATAACCTCTTCAACCATATCGATATCGATAAGGCCCGTACCCACGTCTTAAAAGGCGTTGGCGATTATGAAGCCTATATGAGGCAATATGATGATGAGATCGCTTCCTTTGGTGGCATCGACCTTCAAATCCTAGGTATCGGTTCCGATGGCCATATCGCCTTCAATGAGCCGGGCACACCCTTTGATTCGCTTACCCATATCGCTGAGCTAACCGAGTCCACCATCAAGGACAATTCCCGTTTATTTAACGATATTTCCGAAGTCCCGACCAAGGCCGTCACCATGGGCTTAAAGTCCATCATGAACGCCAGGAAGATCGTTCTTATCGCTACCGGCAAGAACAAAGCCAAGGCCATCTATAATCTCTTAAAAGGTCCTAAGACCGAAGAAGTCCCTTGCTCCATCCTCCAAGACCACCCCGATTGCACCATCTATTGCGACGAGGAAGCTTACTCCTTGGTTAAATAAGTTTTAATTAATTCTCTAAAGACGTGCTAAGCCACGTCTTTTTTTGATATGGAGGGTGTTTTCTTAAGTTTTTGATACAAAATATATTCAAAAGGAATAAAAAGTGTATAATTGTTGTGGTGAATTATTATGCCCAAATCAACTCTTAATCTATTATCCATTACCCTGCACGGCATTCGCAATTTAGGAAAGCCAGTAACCATTGATTATTACAGCAAAAAGACCTTAGCCAATTTTGATATGGCCGGAGAGAGGGTCAAACTTTTATACGGACCTAATGGAGCCGGAAAATCTTCCTTCGTATTAGGCGTTTGGCTGATATCCCAAATGATGGATAATTCGTCGTTGTTTAGTTTTCTCGGCAATGATTTTTTCGATAAACAGCTCAACCTAGAGGATCCCTCGTTCGAAATATCTTTGGTTTTTGCTTTTAATCCGAATGCGGAAATCAAAGAGAGTTTGAGAGCTTATCGTTATTCTGTCTCCATAGGCAAGGACGGTGGCGAATACGTTATCTGCAAAGAACATTTTGAGAGGTTGAAAGGAAAGAGGCTGTCCGGGGATTATTCGACTATATTTTTGGCCGAAAAAGGAGTGCTGGAAGTTTTCCCTGATTTTATGGGTCAGGAAACGACCTCGGAAATAAAAAATGTCTCCATGAATATAATCAGGCAGCAATTATTCGTGGGCCGCTTTATGAGATACTTACTTTCTTCGTCTAAAAAGGAACTATTTTTCAATTATTACAATTCGTCAAATGAGAAGGCCGTCGCCATAGAAGGGCTAATCGAGTTTCTCCTAAATCTAAAAGTTTATGTTGGAATAGATGACCAGCATATGGATCTCGCCACGATAAACGGTCAAGAATGGTCTGGAGAAACTAAGTCAAGCAATGCCACGACTGCATCCCGTGATAAATATGGTTTCAGCGTCCCTTATGAGTTTTATCCCGTCTTTTCCTCTTCTATGAAGGGAATGGTTAAGTTCATACGCTTATTTAAGCCGGAGTTGAAAGACATATTGATAAAGAAAGAAATAGGGGCTAGAAATACTTATAACTGCAGCCTAAGCTTCGTATACCCAAAATATAAAGTAGGCCTTGACTATGAAAGCACGGGGATAAAGCGCCTCTTCCTAATTTATAATTATTTATTAATCGCGTCCAAAGGCGGAATCGTTTTAATCGACGAACTCGATGCCAACATAGCCGGAGTTTATTTGGAACGTCTGGCCGAATATATGAATGAATATGGTGAGGGACAGCTCTTCTTTACCGCCCACAGTTTAGAACCGATGAAGGCTTTGGCCAAAAAAGCCAAGTCCATATTCTTTATAGGAAGTGACAACGAAGTCTCGTATTGGGTGAATAATGCCCATTACCAACCGTTCAATGCCTATCCAAATGGAAGTATGCCTGGTATCCCTTTCAATATTTCCTCCTTTGATTATTGCCCAGCGTTTGATTTGGAGGATAAAAGCAAATGAGGGTGATATTCGTTTTTGAATGTGATTCATCCTCACAAACGGATTCGATGTACGTGCATAAGTTTTTGAAATACCGATACCCACATTACGAAGGGAGATTGTCGGTTAAGACGGTCTTCCTAAAAGGAAAAGGGAATTATTGCAAGTCAGAAGCCAGGATCAATGGCTTAATACACGAATACAAAAGTCAAAACAAAAAGGACCCTAGGTGCGAAGTGGTTTTTTGCTTTGATACGGATTGTGGCGGAGATAAAGCCAGTCTCAATCCGTCTATCTTGGGTTATTGCCGCAGCAAAGGATATAGGTTAGTTTGGTTCCATCGAGATGTGGAAGAAGTGTTTTTGGGGAATAGATTAAAAAGCCAGGACAAAGTGAAAATGGCTATGTCATTTTATAATCGAGGGGACTGTTCGGCCCTCCCTAAAAGTGTTTTTGGGCAATCATCCTTCGTCGACCCACCATTTAGGAGAACAAATCTAGTTGTTGTATTGGACGAAATTCTTTCTGATTTTATGTGATCCGCCTTCGATAACTGCTTTTTCTTAATCCGTCTGATCTTCATATGCAAACAGGCCCTAACTATTTAGTTAGATTACTTGCTATAATATCCCCATAACCGAAAGGACAAGCAATTTAATGGTCAAATTAGTGTTAATCCGTCATGGCCAATCCGAGTGGAACCTCAAGAACCTTTTCACCGGTTGGACCGACGTCCACCTTTCCGAGCAAGGTGTCAAAGAAGCTCATGAAGCCGGCAAACTCCTAAAGGAAAAAGGCTATAGCTTCGACATCGCCTTCTCCTCCTCTTTGGAAAGGGCCAACAAAACCATGGAATACGCCCTTAAAGAGATGGGCGAATGGGACAGCGTTCCCAAATTCTATTCCTGGAGACTTAACGAACGTCATTATGGCGCCCTCCAAGGCCTAAACAAAGCCGAATCCGCCAAGAAGTGGGGCGATGAACAAGTCCACATCTGGCGTAGAAGCGCCGACGTACCTCCTTTAGCCTTAACTAAGGAAGACGAAAGATGGCCGGGTAACCAACAGATCTATAAGGATCTAATCGCCAAAGGGGAAATGACCATCGAGGATTGCCCCTTGACCGAATGCCTTATCGACACCGCCGCCCGTGTTAAACCCTATTTCGATGAAAAGATCGCTCCGGAAATCAAAGCCGGCAAGAAGGTCTTAATCGCCGCCCATGGCAACTCCTTAAGGGCTATCGTCATGATGTTAGAGCATCTTACACCGGATCAG